>QHPM01000068.1 GCA_003219095.1 Verrucomicrobiota bacterium | reverse complement strand
GCGACCTCGAATTCGCCCGAAAATTCGACCTGCCCATTCGAATGGTGCTGCAACCGCGGTCCGGCGAGGCGATCGGTTTTATGGGCGAAGGCACTGCGATCAATTCCCCGATTATCGACGGATTACCGAGCGCCGACGCGAAAAAGCAAATCACCGCGTGGCTGGAAGAACGCCGCCACGGAAAACGGGCAATTAATTACAAACTCCGCGATTGGCTATTTTCGCGTCAACGTTACTGGGGTGAACCATTCCCAATTATGTGGGAAAACGGCCATCATCGGGCACTGGACGAATCGGAGCTGCCGGTGATTCCACCGGAGCTTGCTGATTTCAAACCAACGGGAACCGGCGAACCGCCGCTGGCGAAAGCGAAAGAATGGATTCGTTATTCCGACAAAGCGACACGCGAAACCAACACCATGCCGCAATGGGCGGGCTCCTGTTGGTACTACGTCAGATTTTGCGATCCGGAGAACGACCAGCGTTTCGTTGGCGGGGAAGCGGAGCGTTATTGGATGGGAGAAGAAAATGACGAAGCCCGAACGACCAATGACGAAGGAATGACGAAGCCCGAAACCCGAAAAGCTGATGAAGTCACTCGTCATTCGTCATTCCCGCGTGCTCCTGGCGGCGTTGATTTGTATGTCGGCGGGACGGAGCACGCCGTCTTGCACCTGCTTTACGCGCGCTTCTGGCACAAGGTGCTTTTCGATCTTGGGCATTTGTCAAAACCGGAACCGTTCCAGCGGCTGGTCAATCAGGGAATTATTCTCGGAGAAGACAATCAGAAGATGTCGAAGTCGCGCGGTAACATCGTCAATCCCGACGAAGTGATCGAGGAATACGGCGCCGACGCGTTTCGTTGCTACGAAATGTTTATGGGTCCGCTCGAGCAAATGAAACCGTGGAGCATGCGAGGCGTGGAAGGCGTTTCGCGATTCCTCGCCCGAGTCTGGCGCTTAATGATGGATGAGAACCAGGCGGGCGAATGGGGATTGTCTCCTCGCATTCAGGACTTCGCGCCTGACAAATCGCAACGCAAACTGATTCACGCCACGATCAAGAAAGTAACCGAAGATATCGAGTCCCTTTCGTTCAACACAGCGATTTCCAAAATGATGGTTTTCGTGAACGCCTTTACCAATGTGGAAAAAATTCCAGTAACGGCCATGCGCACACTGCTGGTTTTGCTCAACCCATTCGCGCCGCATTTGACCTCTGAGCTGTGGGAAAATTTGGGCGCTAGATTTCCGAACGCGATCCCTGACATCGCGCAGCAAACCTGGCCGGACTATGACGAAGCACTGCTGATCGAGGACGAGGTCGAAATCGTCGTCCAAGTGAACGGTAAGATGCGGGCCCGGCTAAATGTTGCGACTGACGCGAATGAGGAGACCCTAAAGGCGGCTACGCTGGCCTTGCCCAAAATTTCGGAACTCCTCGCCGGAAAAGAAATCCGGAAGGTGGTGATTGTTCCAAACAAGCTTGTCAACATCGTCACGAATTAGCTACTTAACGGTTTCATGTGGAAAGAATTCAAAGAATTTGCCGTTAAAGGTAACGCCATCGACCTGGCGGTAGGCGTCATCATCGGCGCAGCCTTCGGAAAAATTGTTACCTCCATCGTGGAGGATCTTCTCATGCCCCCGCTGGGCAGAGTCCTCGGCAACCTCAATTTCGCCGATTACTATATCCCGCTCTCGGACAAGATCACCCCCGGGATGTCGCTCGATGCGGCGCGGAAAGCCGGCTTGCCCGTGTTAGCCTACGGCAATTTCATCACCATTATGATCAATTTTCTGATCGTCGCCTTCTGCATTTTCCTGGTGGTGAAAGCGATCAACAAATTGAAGCGGCCCAGCCCGACGGCCGAGCCAGTAGCGAAAGATTGCCCCGCCTGCGCCATGTCGATACCAATCAAAGCGACCCGCTGCCCGCATTGTACGACCGACCTAAGCGTCCGCGCGTAGGTGGATCGGCCGCTCCGCGGGCGATGGCGAAACAATCGCGGCTTTGCCGTTAAATTTAGCATCGAGGTCCGAGCCGGACTAGCACGACTGCTCGATCCACCCGCATCACTCTCGATCGATCATCAAGATTCGTTGCGGAGTACAAAGCCAAATCTGGCTCTGTTCACGCTCTATCCACTCGGTGCCTGCGGCCCACGGCGAAAACGCAGGCAAAATCCAGCAACCGGATTCCTGCACCAGCGCCGGAAATTTTAATCGCAATCCCGCGCCATCGTGCAATGTCGCCGCTGGATGAAAATGCCCGATGATTTGGATGCGACCATTTTGTTCCCGTTCGCAATCGCCGTGATGGAATTCGAACCGGTCCGTGGCGAAAGAATCGCGCAAATTGAAATCAAAAGGTTGGAGCTTCGAGTTCCGACTCCTAGAGCCGAAAGCTCGGAAAGATGTTCGGCGTTTGATTTGGGCGTCGTGGTTGCCGGCGAGGAGAACCACGTCGCACTCTTCTCGGAGACGCGTGACTAACGAGAAGAATTCGCGGGCGCCGGTTTTATCATGAACGAGATCGCCCAGCAGAATCAGGATCGCGGGATGGTAATCGTGTAGCAATTGGCTCAATCGGGTTTCAATGGATTCCATTCCCCACAGCGGTACGAGACGCCCCGCCACGCGCTGACTTAGCTCGAAACCGAAGTGCAAATCGGCAATGGCCAACCAGCGTTCCTGTTCATGGAAAAGCGCCAGGCGCGAATCGAGAAGCACGCTTTCTGCTATATAAGCGTGTGATCGTGAAAACGGGCGCATGGGAACAGGGGCGGAAATTAGGGCTTGCCAGCGGCGGCTTCAACGCGTATTCAGCGCGCATCCGATTACAGGCGACATCGCTGCGACTTGCTTTCGCATGTCTCATCGCTGCGTTTCTCGCAAGTTGCGCAACCCAACCAACGGCGAACCGCAACAGCGCGAAACCGCATCGCATGAACGTGCGCACGACGGCATATTGCGTCCACGAGCGTGGCGGCGGCGGACGACGCAACGCCGTCGGCCAATATCTTTCTGGCCGAATTGTTCGGAGCGCCGCTTCCGACTGGTCGCGCTTCCCGCTCGGAACCCGATTCAAAATCGTGGAGACGGCGGAAGAGTACGTGATCGATGATTACGGCACTGCTTTGGTCGGCACCAACACGATCGATCTTTACCAGCCGACGCGATTGGAAATGAAACGCTGGGGCGTGCGTCAGGTGGATATCGATATTCTGCGCTGGGGTTCGGATGAACAGAGTATCAAGGTGCTGACGCCACGGGCGAAACATGGCACCCCACGGCGGATGCTGATCGCACTCGCGGGCAAGAAAAAATCATCCCAACTCGCCGATCGCGAACTTTAATTCTACCGGCGAGATTGGCAGAATCGCGCCGCGATGAAAATTCTCGTTGTCGGCGGCGCCGGTTATATCGGCAGCATTTGCGCCGAGCTGTTGCTCGATCAAAAGCACGACGTCGCCATTCTCGATAATCTGAACGAAGGACATCGTCGCGCGGTTGATCCACGGGCGGAATTTATCGAGAACGATCTGGCCGATAGAAAAACGACAGCCGACACCCTGGCGCGGTTGCGGCCGGAGGCAGTGATGCATTTTGCCGCCAATGCGCTGGTGAGCGAGTCGATGCAGAATCCATCGAAGTATTTTCGCAACAACATCGCAAGTGGCCTCAACCTGCTCGACGCCATGATCGCAGCGGAAGTGAGACGGCTCGTTTTTTCCTCCACCTGCGCCACCTTCGGTCCGCCGGAGCGAGTGCCGATCGACGAAGAAACGCCACAGCGCCCGATCAATCCCTATGGCGAATCGAAGCTGGCTTTCGAGAAAATCCTGCGCTGGTACGATGCCATTCACGGGCTCCGGTTTGTTTCATTGCGTTATTTCAACGCCGCCGGCGCATCGGAAAAATTCGGCGAAGATCACCGCTGCGAAACGCATCTGATTCCAAACGTTCTCAAGGTGGCGTTGGGACAAAAAAAGCAGGTCGAAATTTTCGGGACCGACTACGAGACGCCCGATGGCACCTGCATTCGCGATTACATTCACATTATCGATCTGGCCCACGCTCACATCCTCGCCCTCGCGGCGCCGGCCAGCGCCTTTTACAATCTCGGCACAGGCGGCGGTTCGAGCGTGCGCGAAGTGATCGAGAGTTGTCGCAAAATCACCGCGCAACCCATTCCGGTTATGGAAAAACCGCGGCGGCCCGGCGATCCGCCGTGCCTGATCGCCTCATCCGAAAAAATCAAACGCGAACTCGGATGGCGCCCGCAATTCCAGACTCTCGATGCCATTGTCGAGAGTGCGTGGAAATGGCATCAGAAATTTCCGCGCGGTTACGAAGATTGAGCAAGGAAACGGCGGCTTTCCAGCTGCCGAACTTCATCAGGACGGCGATCTACTCTTTAAATAAGAAAAACCACGCTAATTTCGTGGAGCTTCTGTAGCCGCGGTCGGTGACTCCGGCCCGGCGTCATCGACGCCGGCTACAATAAAAAAACGCCCGCGCGGCAAGCGAGCGGGCGTTAACCCTTCAAATAATCAATCCTTACGGCTTAGTTGTGGTTGTCGTAGTGGTGGTAGTTTCTTTTTTCTCAATCATGCTGACTGGCTTGATCAGCACCACCTTCCGAACGATCATGCGATCGCCTTCCCGGGCGTAATAGACTGTCGCCGGCACATCCGGGCGAATGTCCGACAATGCCACCACTTGACCGGTCGGATCAACAATGGTGGTTTCCTTCGTGTAATAATAACGCACCGGTTCCGCCCCGGTCGTGGTGCGGAAGGTGAAGTAATCCCCGCCCGGCGTATAAGTCGCAAACGAGCCAGTGCTCGTCGTTAGTCCAACCGTTGTCGGCCCGGCATTCTCGGTAACCGTCGTCGTGGTTTGCGCCAATGCCGCGCTGCTGGCGAGCGCAGATGCTCCCCGTCGTGACTAATTTTGACTGGCCCCCGATGGGTTTTATTCAACCGCGCAGATGGTTCGTAGTTTCCGACATGATCGGACGCCTTTGCCTTCATCACGGCCGTCTAATTTTCCTTCGTTTCTAAATCTCCATGCAACCGCTCACCGGATTCCGCGATTTTCTTCCCGCTTCCTGCGCGGAACGAAATTACATTTTTGCAAAATGGCGCGAGATCGCGGCACGTTACGGATTTGTCGAATTCGACGGACCAGTATTGGAAGAGCTCGATCTCTACAAAAAGAAATCAGGCGACGAAATCGTGCGGCAATTGTACGAGTTTGTTGATAACGGGGCGCGCGCAGTGGCGCTGCGGCCGGAAATGACTCCGACGCTGGCGCGAATCGTCGCAACGGAGCATCGACAATTCCGCAAACCGCTAAAGTGGTTCTCGATCCCGCAGGTGTTTCGTTACGAACGTCCGCAACGGGGGCGTTTACGCGAGCATTTCCAGCTCAACTGCGACATCATCGGAGAAGAATCGCCGGAAGCGGATGCCGAGTTGATCGCGCTCGCCATCGATGTCGTGCGCGCATTTGGTTTCACCTCGCAGGATTTTGTCGTGCGCATCAGCGACCGCGAGTTTTGGACGGAATTACTCAAGCTCGAGAAAGTGCCGCCTGATCGCTGGGAAGAAATGTTGCAGACGATCGATAAATCGGAACGCGAGCCGCGCGAGAAAACGGAGGAACGACTCGGTAAATTGGCAAAACCGGTCTTTGAGATTCTCGAAAAAGGCGGCGAAAGCGCGAAGCTCAACAACATCATCGAAAACTTGCGGCTGCGCGGTCTTGCGGATTTCGCCAAAATCGATGTCCGCATCGTGCGTGGACTTGCTTATTACACTGGAATTGTTTTTGAAGTCTTTGATCGCGCAGGCAAGTTTCGCGCGATTGCCGGGGGCGGGCGCTACGATCAACTGGTTGCACAACTGAGCGACAACGCGGTTTCATTGCCCGCGCTAGGTTTCGCCATTGGCGACGTCGTCCTCGGTGAAATGATTCGCGGTCACGCAGCTGCGCGCGCGCAAATGGAAAAAGCGATCGCGGCCGAACGCGCGATCGAGATTTACATCGTGATTGCAAAAGACGAACAGCGAGGAAATGCCATTGCCACGATGCAGCAACTGCGCGATCGCGGATATCGCGTCGATTACTCCCTGGCGGCGGCGAAAGTGGCGCGGCAATTTCGATTGGCCGAGCAAACCGGCGCGCGCTTTGCCATCGTCTTCGGCGACGAATGGCCGCAGGTGGGAGTGAAAGATCTCGAGACCGGTGAGCAGCGGTCGATCGCATACGAAGAATTGTTTGCGCATCTCGCAACCTTCCCGACTTTGTCATCCCGAGCGGAGCGCAGCGAAGTCGAGGGATCCCGTTGAAGTTGCCTTAAAGTAACGCGGCGGGATTCCTCGACTTCGCTCGGAATGACGGACCAGATGTACCGCACCCATCACTGCAACGAACTGCGCAAAAACGATATTGGTCGTGAGGTGAAACTGGCCGGCTGGGTCGCGGTGCGACGCGATCACGGCGGCGTCATCTTCATCGATCTGCGCGATCGCGAAGGATTGACCCAGGTCGTTTTTCGCCCGGAAGAAAACGCCGAAGTGGCGAAGCAATCTCATAGCTTACGGACCGAAGATGTCATTCAGGTTTGCGGCAAAGTCGCGCCCCGCCTGGCCGGGACCGAAAATCCGAAGCTCGCGACCGGCGACATCGAAGTGCTTCCGCAATCGCTTACGGTTTTGAATCGCGCGGAGAATCTGCCATTTCAGATCGACGCCGAATTGAGTAATGAAGATCTCGAGCTGACCTATCGTTATTTCGATCTGCGCCGGCCGCGGCTCTCGCGCAATTTGCAAACCCGGCATCGTGTGACCCAGGCAACGCGACAGTTTCTTGACTCGCAGGGATTCATCGAAATCGAGACGCCGATTTTGAGCAAAAGCACACCGGAAGGCGCGCGCGATTTTCTCGTCCCTAGCCGGTTACTGCCAGGAAAATTCTACGCCCTGCCACAGGCGCCGCAGCAATACAAACAACTGCTCATGGTTGCCGGAATGGAAAAATATTTTCAGATCGCGAAAGCATTTCGCGATGAAGATTTGCGGGCCGATCGCCAGCCGGAGTTCACCCAAATCGATATTGAGGCGTCCTTTGTCACACCTAACGACATTTATACCTTAACCGAGGGAATGTTGGCGGCGATTTTCAAGGCTACGTGTGGAATTGAAATTCCGGCGCCGTTCCCGCGGCTGACTTATCGAGAGGCCATCGATACTTTTGGCAGCGACAAACCGGATCGCCGTTTCGAGATGAAACTTGTCGATCTCGGAGATGTCTTTCGCACTAGTCAGTTCAAGGTTTTTCAGAGCGCGCTGGCCGAGGGCGGAGTGGTCAAGGCAATCAACGCGAAGAATTTCGCCGGCATCACCATCGGTCAGGTCGATGAACTGACCGGGATCGCGAAAACATTTGGCGCAAAAGGCCTCGCCTTCATCAAGGTCGAGAACGGGGAATGGAAATCGCCAATTGTGAAATTCTTTTCCGAGGCGGAGAAGGGATCGCTGCGCACGAAATTACAAATCGAGGAAGGCGATTGTATTTTCTTCGCCGCCGGCGAGTGGGAGATCGCCTGCGAAGTGCTCGGCCGGATCCGATTGCGGATAGCGGAGATCCAAGATTTGACGTCTGTTAAATGCCCGTCCGGCTCGGACCTGGATTTTCTCTGGGTAACTGATTTTCCGCTGATGCAATGGAGCGCCGAAGAAAATAAATGGAACGCAGTGCATCATCCCTTTACCCGACCGAAAGCGGAAGATTTTGGGTTGCTGGAGCAGAAAGAATTCGGCGAGATACGGGCCGATGCCTACGACGTCGTCTTAAACGGCGTTGAAATCGGCGGCGGCAGCATCCGCATTCACGAGCCGGAGTTGCAGGCGAAGATGTTTGAAGCCCTGGGCGTGAACGCAGAAGA
>QHPM01000067.1:7254-9097 GCA_003219095.1 Verrucomicrobiota bacterium | reverse complement strand
AAATTCAAAGCGATATTTTCGAGCTGAAATGGGGTGGGGCTAAAGATAAGCGACGCATCGCGCCCTCCGAGCGGTCCCTCCAAATTCATTCCTGCCACAGCATCGTGCGCGAGCTAGAGGTTTTACACGATCATCTGCTCGATCTCTTCCAGCATGATCCTGCGCTGAAGCCCAAAGACATCATTGTGATGATGCCGGACGTTTCCATTTACGCGCCCTTCATCGATGCGGTTTTTGGCGTGCCGGAAAATCCGAAGCACAAAATTCCGTACTCGATTGCTGATCAAGCAGCACGCGCGGGCAGCGGAATCATCGACACATTTTTTCGTATCCTGGAAATCTTGCCTGGGCGTTTCACAGCAAGCGAAGTTTTTGCAATTCTGGAGGCGCCCGCGGTGCAGGGCTGTTTTGGACTCGCGCCAGCAGAGATGGAAACGATTCGACGCTGGGTGGACGAATGCGCGATTCGCTGGGGGATCGACGCGCAACATCGTGTGCGACTCGGTTTGCCCGCCTTCGCGGGAAACAGTTGGCGGCACGGTCTCGATCGGATGTTGCTGGGGTCGGCGCTGCGGCCGCAAAATCGCCAGTTGCTCGACGGAATTTTGCCGTTTGATGAAATCGAAGGCTCGAATACGGAACTCCTCGGAAACTTTGTCGAATTTGTGGAGCGGCTTTTTTCGCGCGCGAGTGAATTCAGCAACCCGCGCCCACTCGCCGGTTGGCAACGCGATTTGCGCGAAACACTCGATGTTTTTTTCCAAGCGGAGGAGGCGGCGCAACGCGAATTAAACCGACTCCGCAGCGCGATTGCGGCGCTCGGCGAAATCGGCGCCGCCTCGCAAAATGAAAGCGCCGTACCGCTTGATGTGGTGGTGGCGCAACTGGAACATTCGCTCGAAGAATCGAGCACCGGCGCCGGGTTTCTTTCCGGACAGCTCACTTTTTGCGCGCTCAAGCCGATGCGCAGCATCCCGTTCAAAGTCGTTTGTCTGCTCGGGTTGAACGATACCGCGTATCCGCGGCACGATCGAGCCCCGGGTTTTGATCTGGTAGCGCAACATCCTAAACGCGGAGATCGAAACATTCGCGATGGCGATCGCGCGCTTTTTCTGGAAACGCTTCTTTCGGCGCGGGAAGTTTTTTACCTCAGTTACGTCGGGCAATCATTGCGCGACAACCAGCCGCTACCCCCAAGCGTGCTGGTGAGCGAGCTGCTCGATTATGTTGCGGAAAATTTTGATGTGGCAATCGACCAGTTCGTAATCAAACATCCGCTGCAAGCCTTCAGCCCGCGCAATTTTCAAAATAGCGGCCGCTTGTTCAGTTACTCGGCAGACAACTGCGCGGCGGGAATGGTCTCGGAAAAGGACCGGAGGGAGGCGCCTCCCTTCTTCGATCAACCACTGAGCGAACCGGAAAAGGAATGGCGCGAAGTGGAAATTGCACGGCTAGTAGAGTTTTTTTCTCATCCCGCAAAATTTTTTGTGCGGCGAAGGCTGGAAATCGAATTGCCACGCCAACGCGATGAGATGGAAGACCGCGAACCATTCGCGCTGCATTCGCTCGATCGCTACAGCATTGAGCAGCAATTGCTGGATGATGCGCTCGATGGAGTTGGTCCGGAAAGCGCGCTCGCAATGGTGCGCGCCACGGGGGTCTTGCCGCCGGGCGGAACAGGCGGACTGATTTTTGATGAGTTGTGCGCAAACGTGACAACGTTCGCGGGCGCCATTCGTCAACAGGTAGCGGCGCAAGCGCAACCGGCAACGACCATTGGGGCCGAAATTGGCGATTTCACTTTGAGTGGCCGAATTGATCGTATCCGAGGTGACAACTTGCT
>QHPM01000067.1:0-7242 GCA_003219095.1 Verrucomicrobiota bacterium | reverse complement strand
TCTGGTGCGGAACTTGATCGAGCAGAAGCCGGCGCTGCTTTTCGGAAAAGAAGGAGAGGAAATCGCAAGCTACGAATTTCCGCCGTTGAACAACGCAGGTGAAATCCTAACCGAACTACTGGCGGCCTATTGGCGCGGCCTGAGCGAACCGCTGCGGCTTTTCCCACGAAGTTCCTGGACCTTTGCTGAAAAAATCTTCGCCAAACAGAAACGAGAACGCGCGCGCTATTTGGCCGAAAAAGACTGGAAGAGCAACGAGAACGACCCCCAAAGCAAGGGCGAGCGTGAAGATTCCTACATCAAGCTCGCCTTTCGCAATACCGACGATGTACTCAACGAAGAATGGGAAGAAATTAGCCTTCTCGTTTTCGGGTCAATTTTTTCTGGGCGCCAGCGGCGATGAGGCCCAAATTCAACGCCGCAGAGACTTCGCTTGACGGCGGTTTCACCGTTATTGAAGCGAGCGCGGGCACGGGAAAGACGACGACCATCTCCGCCATCATTTTGCGATTGCTGGCGGAGCAGGGCATCCCGATCGAGCAAATTCTGGTAACTACCTACACTGAGCTCGCGACCGCTGAATTGCGCGGCCGCATTCGCGACACAATCACGGACGCGCTGGCGCAGAAGCGTCTGCCCTTCGTCGCGGAGATTGTTAAAAGAGTGACCGACCGAAAACAATTCGAACGTAGATTGAAAATCGCGCTGCAAAGTTTTGATGAGGCTCCCATCTTCACTATCCACGGTTTTTGTGCGCGTGTTTTGGCCGATCGCGCGTTCGAAAGCGGTGTGCCTTTTGAAGCCGAACTGGTGGCGGATCAGTCTCGTTTCTTAAACGAGATCGCGGATGATTTTTGGCGAGCGCATTTTTACACAGACGACACAGTCATGGCCGCATTGTTACGGGAACGGCTGACACCGGCGCGGTTGGTCGAGCTGCTGAATCAGCTGACAAACAATCCAACCCTGCGCGTTTGTCCTGCTCCCGAAAATCGGGCCGCTCTGGAGAAGAAAATTACCGAACTATGTCGCGTGGGAGGCGACGGCGAGGAAGTCACAGAATTGGCGCAACGTCTTATCGTCTCGCTCCAAGCGGAATTTTGCGAATGGGCGCGCGCGGAATTGCGCCGGCGAAAGACGGATCGGCGCGTCCAATCGTTTGATGACATGCTTACGCGACTGGACGAAGCGTTGCGGGGTGTGGGAGGGAGGGAGCTGCAAAAAAGTTTGCTTGAGCGTTTTAGCGTGGCGCTAGTGGATGAATTTCAAGACACCGATCCGGTCCAGTATTCGATTTTCTCGCAAATTTATAGCGGTAGCGACGCCCCCGTATTTTTCATCGGCGATCCCAAGCAGGCGATTTATGGATTTCGCGGGGCGGACGTTTTTACTTATCTGGAAGCGGCAAAGGTCGCGAATCGTCGTTATACATTGGGGCAAAATTGGCGTTCGGAAGCGAAGATGGTCGATGGAGTGAGTGCGATCTTTGGCCGGCGCGAAGATTCGTTTGTTATTGAAGGTATCGATCTGGCACCAGTGACGGCATCGGGAAAAGCCGATACGGAAGCACTCACGATCGACGCTCGGCGCGATCAACCGCTGCATTTCTGGATCGCCTCCGCTGGCGACAGGGCCCGAGTGGGAAAAGTGGTGGCGTCCGAGATCGCATCATTGCTGGCCAGTGAAACGAAAATCGGCCCAAGGAAAATCGAGCCGCGCGACATCGCCGTCTTGGTGAACAACAACGCGCAGCCCGTCGGTATCCAGCGAGCACTGTCGGATTATCGAATTCCATCGGTCGTTTATAGTGCGGCTAGCGTTCTCAAATCCGGTGAGGCGTCGGAGTTGTTGCAGGTGCTGCTGGCAGTGGCGCAGCCGACACATGAAAAAATTGTTCGGGCCGCGCTTGCGACAGAGATCTTCGGTTTCAACGCCAGCGCGCTGGAAAATTTATCATGCGATGAATCAGAGCGGGAAGCGACGCTCAATCGCTTTGCCGATTACCACCTGCTGTGGCGCAACCAGGGCTTCGTGCAAATGATGCGGGCGCTTTTCATTGCGGAAAAAGTGCGGTCGCATTTGCTCTTCTGGCGTGACGGCGAACGTCGACTCACCAATGTCTTGCATCTGGTCGAACTGCTGCACGCGGTTTGTGTCTGGCGCGGCAAAATTGGCCGGGGAGCGAGGTTAGGGATGAACATGAACTGCGTTTGGAAAGCGACGAAGACGCGGTGCGGATCGTTACGATTCACAAGAGCAAAGGACTCGAATACGGCGTCACCTTTTCGCCGTTTGTGCGCAAGGAACCCTGGAGCGGGGCAAAGGAATTTCTGAAGTTTCACGAAGACGACAAACTCGTTCTCGATCTCGAAGAATTACCGGAGCATAAAAAAATCCGGAATCGTGAGGAGTTGGCGGAGATGGTTCGCCAACTCTACGTCGGTCTTACGCGCGCGAAACATCGCAGCTACCTGATTTGGCAGGAAAGCAGTCGGAAATCCAAATCGGCGCTGGCGTGGCTGTTTTCCGGAGAAACGTCAGCTGACGCATTTCTCGAGAAAAAGGGAGAATCCACCACCAGCTCACGCCTGCAGGCTGCATTTGTCGGCAGCGATGCAATCGCGATTGAAGATTTACCCGAAGGCGCAGAAAGAGTTTTTGCACCGGCAGCGGCGCGACGAACATCACTGGCGCCGCGAGTTTTCGATCAGGAGATCGATCGGAGCTGGCGGATCTCGAGTTTCAGCTCGCTGATCAGCGGGCGAACGGAAGAACCCGACACGCCGGATTACGATAGGCTGGAACCTGGTCTCGAGATTGAAGAAGAGCCGATCTTGTCGACACAGGGAATTTACGCCTTTCCCGGGGGGATGCGCGCTGGGACTTGTCTGCATCTAATTCTGGAGGAACTCGATTTCGCCGATTTTTCGCAACTGCGGCCGCTGGTGGTTAGGAAGCTGAGCGATTTTCATTTCGAAAACTTCGATGAAGTGGTGAGCGACACCCTGGAGCAGATGTTGCGTGTCCCGCTGGGCGAGGAGGGCTTCACCCTTTCTCAAATCTCGCGTGCGTCACGGCTGTCGGAGCTGGAGTTCACTTTTCCGATTACCGCATTGACCACGACGCGCCTGCGCAAGGTGTTTCAGGTGGAGGAGCTGCCGCTGGCGATCGATCGCCTGCAGTTCGCGCCGGCCAACGGATTCATGAAAGGGTTCATCGATCTAGTTTTTGAGCAGGAGGGACGTTTCTATTTTGTCGATTGGAAATCGAACTGGCTGGGACCCGACTCTGGCTGGTACGCACGTGAGAATATTGCGAGGGAAATGGCGCGGAATTTTTACAATTTGCAGCTCAGCATTTACGCCGTGGCGCTGCATCGCTACTTGCAACGGCGCCTGCGAGGCTACGAATACGAGAAGAATTTCGGAGGCGCCTTCTATATTTTCCTGCGCGGAATCGATCCGAAGAAACCGGACACCGGGATATTTTTCACGCGTCCGCAGTGCACGTTTGTGGAACAACTGGATCAAATTTTTCATGGCAACCCCTGAGTCCGAAGTTCATTTCATCGATCAGAATTTCGCCGCGCTGATGAACCGATTGGCAAAGGTTCCATCGCCCGAACTGGAGTTGGCCGCCAAATTGGTCACCAATTTTCGCGGGCACGGAGATGTTTGCGTAGCGCTGCGAGCGATTACTCCCACCGATGCCGCAAAAATTGGAGGTTCAGATGTTCCACCGTTAAAGAATTGGGTAAAAAAATTGCGCGCTTCGGGAGTGGTAGGCGAGCCGGGAGAATTCGCGCCCCTCATCCTAGATGAGACCGAGCGGCTTTACCTTCAGCGTTACTGGAAATATGAGGATGAATTGGGGCGCAATCTTCAGACGCGCTTGGGGGATAATCCGATTCGCGATTTCAACCAAACCGAGCTGGCCAGCAGTCTCGAGAGACGGTTTCCCGCTCAGTCGGATTTGCAAAAAGTTGCGGCTTTTGTTGCGGCAACCTCGCGGCTCTGTGTCATTTCGGGCGCGCCGGGAACGGGAAAAACGCGGACCATTGTTTTGATTTGCGCGCTCTTGACCGAGCTTGCCGGAAAGCGCGAGCTCAATTTCGCGCTTGCCGCTCCAACCGGTAAAGCGGCGGCGCGACTGAAGGAAACAATCGCGCAAACGCGGCTCGCGTTGGGGCTGCCCGAGGAGGTGAAACTTCCGGCAGGTGCATCAACCATTCAGCGGTTGCTCGGGGCAAAGGGCAACTCGCCCCATTTCCGGCATGACGCAAAAAATCCGCTGGCGGCCGATGTCGTGATTGTAGACGAGGCATCGATGGTTGATCTGGCGCTATTGGCGAAGCTGCTCGATGCGGTGCGTCCGGATGCGCGCATTATTCTGGTCGGCGACAAGGACCAACTTGCCTCCGTCGAAGCGGGAAGCGCCTTTCGCGACATTTGCACGCCCGGTCTCGAGCTCGGAGTCTCTGTCTCGTTAGCAGAAGCTTTCGCGAAATGCACAGGTGAAAAACTGGCGGGCGTGAGTGCGAGCGAAGCGCCGATTCATTCTGTTGTAGTTGAATTGCGGCGCAACTATCGCTTTACGCCGGGAACGGGAATTGCCGAACTAAGTAGCGCTGTTAATCAGGGCGATGCTGAGGCGGCAATCGCGGTTTTGAAATGCGGCGGCCGAATTCGCTGGCGGCCAACGCCGCTGGTAAAAAATTTCGAGCGAGAACTGCGCGAGCGTGTCGTTCCGCGATTCGAAAAGTTCTTGATGCTAAGCGATCCGATAGAGGCCTTGAATCAACTGGCGGAATTCGCAGTTTTGTGCGCGTTGCGCCGCGGACCGTTCGGCGCCGAAGCGGTGAATGCGTTGCTTGAGCGAATGCTGCGTGAGACCGGACGACCCGAAGGCAACGGGCGTTATTGTGCGGGAGAGCCGGTGATCATTGTGCGAAACGATTACAATGTTGACCTTTTTAATGGCGACCTTGGGATCGTGCTCCCAGACGCGACCAGCGGGGAGCTCCGAGTTTTCTTCCACGGCGAAAACGGCGATGTGCTCAATTTTGCGCCAGGGCGTTTACCGCCGCACGAACCAGCGTTTGCTTTGACGGTGCACAAGAGCCAGGGATCAGAGTTTCGTGATGCGGTCGTTATTTTACCGGAAAGGGACACGCCGGTATTGACCCGCGAGCTGCTTTACACAGGAGTAACCAGGGTACGCGAGACAGTGGAAGTATGGGCTACGGAGCACATCTTAAGGCAAACAATCGAACGAAAAATAGAACGGAATTCAGGACTGCGAGACCGACTTTGGAAGAAAAACGGTGGCAGTTAATTATTGACTGCGCTGGCCTAGATTTGAGACAGTGACGCGTGACTCTGAGGCAACCAGCTGGGAAATAATGGTTGGGAAATCGACAACACACCACGGGATTAAGGCCGGAAGCGGCCCAGTTTTTTAATCCCGCTAAGTTCAGCCACGATGCCAGTGAGCCAGCCAATCACGCGAGAGAATCGAGTGATTTTTTCGAGTGGCGAGGGCGGATTTACCGCCAAAGACGTAGTCGATTGCGCGGTCATACGTGGCGAAATCGATCCCCTGTGGAAAAATTTCTTGCGCGTGGCTGAATGCGATCGCCTGGCGAACGAACGGGAATTGGAACTGGACGATTCCGCGCTCGATTCGGCGGCGATTGCGTTTCGCTATAAACATGACCTGATCACGGCGGAGGAGACCGAGCGATGGCTCGAGGATCGCGGAGTTTCTCTGGCCGAATTCAGTGAATATTTTGCTCGCCAATATTGGGGCCGCTCTTACAGCGGTCCGGTCGATCGGCCCAAATCCAGTTATCAGACGGCGTCGCCGGAAGAGAAGGATCTTTTTCTGGTTGATCTGATCCTCTCAGGATCGCTGGATCGAATGGCGGAACGACTAAGTTATCGGGTTGCGTCGCAAGCAGATGAGGCGGGCGATAACCAGGCAAACATTGGTGAAGAGCGCGCCCGATTCCTGGCCGCGGCGGAAATTGATTCGGCCGATCTGGCCGATTGGCTGACGCAGCTTGGGCGGGACCAGGAATGGCTTGACCAAGTACTCGCGGCCGAGGCGATCTACCAGCGGCGTGTTTCGCAAATTCTGACGGAACGGGCGTTGCAAAAAGAGCTGGTGCCGATGCATCTGAATCTCACGCGCTTTCAGCTCGAAACGGTAGAAGTCGATTCACGCGACGCTGCGGCGGAAGTGGTTGCTTGTGTGCGGAACGATGCCATGGAAATGAGTGAAGTAGCCGAAGAAAGCCGGTATCCATTTCACCGCAGAGAAGTTTTGCTGGAAGACATTCCCTCGGAACAACAACAACGATTCTTGAGTGTAAAGGCAGGAACACTGTTCGATCCCATTCCGCGAGGGGACGCCTTCGAAGTTTGGCGCGTGAAAACGCGAACCGAACCGTCTTTGCAGGACCCCATCATTCGCGCCCGCCTGGAGAGCCGAATTGTCGAGCGCTGCTTCAATGAATTGCTCAGCAAATACATTGATTGGAAATTGTTCCTGCCTCCGAGCGAATGAACGCAAAAGACTTCGATTTGCTGCGGCGTTCCGATCTCTTTCGGTTTTTACCCGACGAGCATTTCGAGAAAATCCGGCCGCTGCTTCAGGAGGAACGGCATGACTTTGGCGATTTGATCGTTAAGCAAGGCGAGCCTGCAAGCGCCTTTTATAATTTAATTTCGGGACGGGCGCGGGTGGTGAAATCGGGCGCGAATAATGGCGAGGAGATTGTTCTGGGCACACTTCGCCCGGGCGACAGCTTTGGCGAGGCTGCGCTAACGGAAGGCGGGACGCGATCGGCGACGGTTCGTTGCAGCACCTCGGTCGAAGTGTTGCGACTCGATCGGGCCGAATTCCTCGCCCTGACCGAAACGGCTCCGGAGTTGAAAGAACATATGCACGTCACGCGGCGCGCGCGCACGCTGCAGAGTTTCCTCTACGAATTCAGCAATTTCGGGCGACTGCCGATGCTGGCGCTCCGCGGAATGATCGAAAAACTCGAGCGCGTTCAGTTTCAAAAGGGCAATCTCATTATTAAAGAGGGTGAATCCGCCGGACCGATGTACATCCTGGAGAAAGGACGGGCCCGCGCGTTTACGCAGAACAATGGCGCGCAGGTAAATCTCGCATTTTATCGGGATGGTGATTTTTTTGGTGAGCTTTCGATCTTGAACGGCTCGCCACGTGCGGCTT
>QHPM01000283.1:15779-17405 GCA_003219095.1 Verrucomicrobiota bacterium | reverse complement strand
TGCGTGCCGCTAACCTTTCGGCGTCCGATCTACTGAATGCGCCGGCTGATTTTCTGCCAATTTATTTGCGCTGGATCGCGGAAGCGCGCGCTGGGTTGGACGCCGGGCTGGAATATTCCATCGCGATTAATCCGCCACGTGTGCGGGTAGCTACGGTCCTGCCGGCCATGATCGGAGTACGCACGCTCTCGCTGATCGAGGAGAGCGGATTAGAGGCCTTGCGCACGCGGGTGAAGGTTCCGCGCAGTGAAGTACGCGGCATGATTGCGTCGACTACGATTACGCTTGCAAGTCAAAATCGCTTGCGCGGGGTGCGAGCAAAGCTGTAGCAGCGTTCGGCCAGTCTAGCGCGCTATTTCGGACCCTTCGTCATCCCGAGCGCAGGCGAGGGATCCCGCCGCGAAAGACTAAAGGTTACTTCAACGGGATCCCTCGACTTGCGCTCGGGACGACTGATAGAAAAGAATGGATGCGAGTTCAGAGAAAATAATTTTGCTGCCGCTCGCTGATCGGGCGGCCGACTCTTTCTAGCACCGCCATCATGTCTTCCCAAACTTTGCGTTTCTCACCCGGCGATTGGTTCCGTAGCAAATACGACGGGTGATAGGTGATCATGAGGGGCGTATCGTGATAGGAATACCATTTGCCGCGTAACTCACGCATCACGCCGCGCGCCCCGAGTAAACCTTCCACCGCCGTTGCGCCCAGCGCGACTACCACGCGCGGTTGAATGATTTCGATTTGTTCAATGAGATAGCCGATGCAGGTCCGCATTTCTTCGGGCGTCGGCGGACGATTTCCCGGCGCCCCTTTCGGCATGTCGGGTCGGCATTTTAAAATGTTTGCGATGTAAACCTCGTCGCGGCTGAAGCCCATCGTCTCGATGATGCGAGTGAGCAATTGACCGGCCCGGCCCACGAAGGGCTCCCCGCGCGCATCTTCATCCGCACCCGGCGCTTCACCGACGAACATCAACTCCGCGTCCGGATTACCGACACCGAAGACAGTCTGTGTGCGAGTGCGTGCGAGGTGCGGACACTTCGTGCAAACGCAGACCCGATCGCGCACCTGCCCGAGAGCCGCAGCCTTGGCTGCAATATCCGGAACACGCTGATTCGGTCGCGGCTGAATCAATCGGTTGAGCGTCGCGCGAGAAACGCGGAACGTTTTCTCCTGCGAATCACGAATTTCCTTGAGCGCTTCCAGAGCGATGGAAAGCGCGAGGTCAAGCACGGCTGATGATGTCATCTTTGCGTGCGCGATCAAATCCTTTGATGTAATCTGTAGCGGCAGTCTATGACGCCGAGGCTTCTCGGTTTTCGGCGCTCACAGAGCGCCGCTACAGACAATTCTCCCGTCTGTTCGCGCAGAGGCGCGAAAGTTTGCGTTAGATTGGGCCGGCATGAGTCGCTGGCTAAAGGATTACGATTACGAACTTCCGCGGGAACTGATTGCGCAACATCCACTGCCGCGTCGGGAGGATTCACGCATGATGGTGCTGTATCGCGACCGGCAGAAAATTGAACACGGGCGTTTTGCTGACTTGAAGGAATTCCTGCGAGAAGGTGATTTGCTGGTTTTGAATAACTCGCGTGTTCTGCCGGCGCGACATTTTTCCGATGACGG
>QHPM01000283.1:0-15578 GCA_003219095.1 Verrucomicrobiota bacterium | reverse complement strand
AGGATGAGGCTCGCTATCAAACGGTATTCGCCAAGGACGAGGGCTCACTTGCGGCGCCGACGGCCGGACTGCATTTCACACCGCAAATTCTGGGCAGGCTTCCGCACGTTTTCATCACGCTTCATGTCGGGACGGCAACTTTTCGTCCGGTCAAAGTGGAAGACATCACTCAACATCAAATGCATCCCGAGCGATTTTCGATTTCTCCCGCCTCGGCCGAGGCAATTGCGACAGCAGGGCGCATCGCGGCCGTCGGAACAACAACCGTTCGTGTCTTGGAGTCGGTTCAGCGTAGTTTTGGAAAGGTTCAAGCGACCGAAGGCGAGACAAATATTTTCATTTATCCGCCGTTCCACTTTCGAGCGGTCGATATTCTGCTGACGAATTTTCATCTGCCGCATTCGACTCTGCTCATGCTGGTAAGCGCGTTTGCCGGGCGCGAATTTATCCTGCGCGCTTACGAGGAAGCGGTGCGGGAGCGCTACCGATTTTTCAGCTACGGTGATTGCATGCTGATTTTGTAGCTGATGGTGGCACCAGAATTAAGGTGATGAGGACATGGGCGGATGGTGATCGGCTTGGAGGGAGGTGCTTCCGCACGTCCAGGACGCGAAGAATCTCGTCCCTCCGCAGAAGTCATCGACCTCACGAATAACCGCGGATTATACAAGCCAGTTTGAACGTCCATCGTCCGATTGCGAGGTCCCTCACCCCGAAGGCATTCGGGTTCGGGATGACGCACGTTGTAGAGGCGCTCGCCGCGGCGAACGCCTAATGGCGTGGTCAGCGCTTGGCACAAAGACTCTACAAAAACTCTTCCCGCGAGCGGAATCGAGGAGCAATTTTCCAGAGCGCTATTTTTTCCGTCATCCCGAGCGCAAGGGAGG
The DNA here is from genome assembly GCA_003219095.1 of Verrucomicrobiota bacterium. Lineage (GTDB taxonomy): Bacteria > Verrucomicrobiota > Verrucomicrobiia > Chthoniobacterales > UBA10450 > AV69. The sequence continues at coordinate 14,691 of QHPM01000283.1, read as the reverse complement.
GACCTCGCCAACAAGGCGGTATCACAGAGTCCAGTTCGAACATTCATCGTCCGATGGTGGGGGCTGACAGAATGGATGCCGTCAAGACTTCGCAGCGGCATCCTCGATCCATTCGGCTTCACTTCCGCCTGGGTCGAACTTCAGCGCGACAAGCAGGGCTGGCTTTTGCTCGCGATGACCGGTTATAAGGTGATCACTCAATATGCCGGCGCCCGAAAAACCAAAAGGGGAACTGGTTATTCGCACCATCGCGATGCCGGCGGATACAAACCCCAATGGCGATATTTTTGGCGGATGGTTGATGTCGCAGATGGATCTCGGCAGCGGCATTCTTGCTTCGAAAACAGCGAAAGCGCGCGTCGTTACGGTCGCAATGGAAGGCTTGTCATTTCTGCAACCGGTCGGAGTAGGAGACACAGTCGCGTGTTATGCATGGGTGGAAAAAATCGGGCGCACATCAATGACCATTCCGGTGGAAGTTTGGGTCGAACGCTTCCGCGAACACGGCACGCAAGTCCTGGTGACGCGCGGCGTTTTCGTTTACGTCACGGTTGACGATGCTGGCCGGCCAATTCCGGTGCAACGGGATGCCGGCTAGTTTTCCGGTGTGGCCGGTTGCGCGCTTGCGGTAACGGATTCCGGGCCGGTACTGGTCGCGATTGTTGGTTCGCTTTCCATGCGCGGCGGCTGAATTTTCGGCGACCTGGAGAGCTTTCGTTGTAGCTTCACCCGGTTGTAGCTGGAATGCCTAATATAACGGGCATATGCAGCCTCATGGCGCCCGTTGGACGTAAGGTAGGAACAACCCCCACCAGTCAGCGCGACTAGGGCGACGAACAAAAAAAAGGAGATTTTTTTCACGACGCCTTTGCCAGTTGCGGCATGGGATGAACAGTTGCGATTTGCCCAATCCGCAACATCTCGGAAACCACGATATAGATTTTCAATTCACAAACCGCGTTCTGTCGAAACAACTCGTTAATGGTGAAGCGGCGATCGTTGGTGTAATTCCAGATTCGTTCCGCTAACGGCTTCAGCTCCTGGTCCGCATCACGCGGCCATTCAAAACTCGGAGCCAACCGTTGCAGCAGCGCGTTAGGATCAGGTGTTGTTTTCTTCAGATTGTGAAACTCATCGCGATGTCGCATCGCGGTAATAAGCATGTCGTTTGGAGATTGATTGATCGCCACCGATTGCAGGCAGTCGGTAATTGGCTGCACTCCGGAGGCAAAGGAAAAACTTCCGGGAATATCATCGCTCAGAAAGAGCTGCCAGAATGCTTCCTCGCCGGTGAGCTGTTGAAATTGACCGCTACGAAGCGCGCCGCCTTGAAAATAAAACGTGGCCAGCCGCTCGTTGTGTTCGTTCAACACCTCAAGCTCGCCAGTTTGTCCGGAGCTGATGATAGTTTGGTGAACCGTAATCAAATCGAAGTTCGCCAGACTGCCGCTCAGTTTCTGAGGCCCGCTTGGTCCCTTGCCCGCACGGACCTGGTTGAGCCGATGCGCCATTTGCTCGCACAGAAAAAGAAGAAACGAAGGGACCCGTTGCGAAATGGCGACAAAATTCTCGCGGTTGAAACATTGCAGACTGACGATTTCCTGGGCCCGCGCCGAACGTGAGCGCGGCATTTTGCCCAAGGCGTCAGCGACACCGAAAATATCGCCGCGCGTGACGAAATTTCGTTCGTCCGATTCGCCGGGAATGAGCTGGATCACCTCAACGACGCCCCTATTAACACTGTAGACTTCCTCGGCGAGGTCGCCGGTGGTGTAGATTAATTCGCCTTTTTGCAGATGGCGCACGTGTGACAATTCGCCGAGGGCTTTCAGCTCAATCGGCCTTAGTGTCGTGCAAAAGGAGAAGAAATCGCGACGGGGCACGAGCTTGACTACAGCAAAAGTCGTGCAGGACGCGCGCCTAACTTATAATAAGCGAATTTCGTGCCCTCGTGGCGTTGGCAATCAGGCCGGAGCGCGTTAAATCGGGACGTGCTCGCATACGTTTTTGAACGGTTCCCCAAATTTTCCCAAACCTTTTGCTATCGGGAAATTGCCGAGCTAATCCGGCAGGGCGTCCAGCCTGTTGTTTTCGCGTTGCGCGGGCCAGACTTTGGCCCCGAAACCACCTGGGACCGCGCGATCATGTCGATGGTGCATCAGCTGCCGGAAGGTGATGTTTTTGCGCGATTGGCAGATGAGGCTTCCGCCAGTTTGCCAAAGCCGGTGCGACGAACTTTACACGAATGGCGCGGAAAACCAGACTCACTTCGCCTCCATCAAGCGACTTACATAGGAACGCGGCTCCAGAAACTCGGCGTCCGGCATGTCCACATCCATTTCGCGGGCATGGCCGCGCGAACCGCGTTCTGGATCAGGAAATTCTTCGGGATCGATTACAGCCTTACCGTTCACGCCAACGATATTTTTGTTCCGGCCAAATTCGAGATCGGGCTATTCGAAATCCTCGCATCGGCCAGCGCCATCATCGCCGTCAGCGATTTTGCTGCGAATCAGCTGCGCGGACGCTTTCCCGAAAACGCTGCGCGGGTGCATCGGGTCTATAACGGGGTTGATCCCGCCAGTTTTCACGCGACGGAATTCGAGCCGCCGCCATTAATTCTTTCTATTGGCCGGCTGATCAGCAAAAAGGGGTTTGATGTGCTGATCGACGCCTGTGCCCTGCTGCGACAAAGCGGCCGCGGATTCCGCTGCGAAATTATCGGCGAAGGACCGCTCTTTGAGGAATTGCAGGCGCGCATCCATCGGCAGACTTTGGGCGAGCACGTGCATTTGGCTGGCCGGAATACGCAACTAGAAATCGTCACGCGCCTAAGCAAGGCGACTGTTCTCGCGCTGCCATGCCGGATCGATCCCGATGGTGCAATGGATAACCTGCCGACTGTCATAATGGAAGCGATGGCCTCTGCGCTGCCGGTTGTTTCTACCGATATTGGAGGGATTTCAGAAATGGTTCGCGCCGGAGAAACGGGATTGCTGGTTGCCCAAAATGATCCGGCTGCAATCGCCGATGCGCTTAGTCAGTTGATTGACGAGATTGAGCTTGCGCAATCGTTTGGCGGCAAAGGTCGCAAACGCGCGGAAGAAATTTTCTCGATCGAGAAAAACGTCCGCGCGCTGCGAGAAATTTTTGCGAATATCCAAGGAGCGGCGGTCTCTCGACCGCCGTTCAGTTAAGTCGGCGGTTTGGAAACCGCCGCTCCTTGTTTTGACGGCGGCCGCTACAGCAGCGTCCGAACTTTCTCGACTGCGCGAAGATAAACGTGATGCGGCCCGCCGCGCATCAGCTCTTCGCTCATTAATTTGACTGAATCGTTCTCCGCCGATGGCAGGACCTGGCGAGCTGGAGCTTCGCCTAACTTGCCGCGGCAGACTTCGAGTAGATCGCCGCAGCTTGCCAGTGTTACTTGAAATTCGATCTCGCCCGATTGTGCGGTAAAGGAGGCGATTGGCGCGTCGCCCTTTTCCTGTAATTGGATCCGCACCGTTTTTCCGTCGAAGTTTTCCAATTCAATTAATTCGGCATTTTTCTCACTCCGAATTTCCCAACCGAGTTGCGCTGCGAGCCAGCCGACAAAGAGAATTGCGGTTGAGCGAAATCCGTGACCAAAAATGATCGAGCCATTTTTGATTTCACGAAAATGATGATGCGAGCCCGGATGATCAAAAAACTGGGCGAAGGCGAGGCGGAAATGAACGAGTCGGGTCCAGTTCAAATCACACAGTACAATGCGTTGTTTGGCTTCGCGCTGCGCCATCTCGACCAAGCGCATTTGGAGCTTAAAATCGCGCCAAGATTGGCTGTCGTAAATCAATCGATCGATCCACGACCAAAGCTGTGGGTCCATCGGCTCGGCAAATTCCGGTTGCCACCAAAGATAGAGGGGGAGATCGGAATCGAGCTGGGAAAAAACGATGCTGGGGAGCAGTTTGACCGTTGCGCCTTCGAGCAAAAATGAAATTTGTTCCGAGCAAACTCGCTTGGTCCCGGCGCGACTAAGGTGACAATGCGCGCTGATCCACGCTTCCATCCGATCATTTCTTGCGTGAGGATCGGCCCCGATGACGATTGCCCGACAAGCGTGGTTCTCGGTGATTCGGGCCAGTAACCGGGTGTTGCGTGTGAGGGACTCTCGCTCTTCGCTATAAACCGCGAGATTCATCAGTGACGCCCGCGTCATCGCGCCTTCGCCTTCGCTCCAAAGTTTTTTTAGCTCGCGGTCGATACGGTCGATCGCAACTGGAAGGCCAAGCGAGATTGTTTCAGCGGTGGCAGGCATTTTGATCAATTCCTCGGGATGACAATCATCATAATCGCCTCCAAGCTCGGCCATCGCGGGCCAGAAGTTCATCCGCTTCTTCCGGTCCCCACGAACCGGCAGGATAAAATGTTAACCGCGGCGCGTTTTTCTCCGCCCATGCCTTTTCAATCGGGTCAATAAATGCCCAGGCTTCCTCGACTTCATCGCGGCGCGCGAAGAGAGTGGCGTCGCCGCTCATGGCATCGAGGAGCAAACGTTCGTACGCTTCCGGGCTGGCTTTGCCAAAACTGGTGCCGTAATGGAAATCCATCTTTACCGGCTCGATTCGCAAACTCGTTCCTGGAATCTTTGCCATCATCCGCAACGAAATTCCTTCGTCGGGTTGGATGCGAATGACGAGCACATTCTGATCGTGCTCGGTACTATCGCGATTGAACAAAACCATCGGCGCTTTCTTGAAGTGGACCGAAATTTCCGTGGCAGATTTCGGCAGGTGCTTCCCGACGCGCAGATAGATTGGAACTTCCGACCACCGCCAGGTCTCGATGCTTAGTCGGAGAGCGACATAAGTTTCGGTCTCGGACTTCGGATTTACGTTCTCTTCTTCGCGATAACCGGGAACATTCTCGCCATTGATCGCGCCTTTGGTGTATTGACCGCGCACCACCAGCTTCGCGATTTCATCGGCGCGATAACGACGCAAGGAACGAACGACTTTCACTTTTTCGTCGCGAATGCTGTCGGCGCTGAGGTCGGTCGGCGCTTCCATCGCGACCAGGCAAAGAAGTTGAAGCAAATGGTTTTGCACCATGTCGCGCAAGGCGCCGGCGGTTTCGTAGTAACCGGCCCTACCCTCCACTCCGAGTGTTTCGGCGGCAGTGATCTGGACGTGATCGATGTAGCGCGCGTTCCAGATGGGCTCGAAGATGGCGTTGGCGAAGCGGAGAACGAGGATATTCTGTGCCGTCTCCTTCCCAAGAAAATGATCGATGCGGTAGGTCTGATCTTCGACGAAGGCGTCGGAGACGACCCGATTTAATTCCTGGGCGGAACGGAGATCGCGTCCGAAAGGCTTTTCAATGATGACCCGAGCCCAGCTGCCTTCCTTCGCCTTATTGAGTCCGGCGGCTTTAAGATTTTTCAGGATCGGCTCGAATTTCTCCGGCGCGGCCGCGAGATAAAATAAACGATTGCCGCGAGTGCCGCGTTCTTCGTCGATCTGATCGAGGCGTTTGGCGAGCGATTGGTAGCCCGATTCATCTTCGAACTCGCTTTGATGATACAAAATCGATTGCGCAAACGTTTTCCAAATGTCTTCGCGCAGATCCTGACGCGAAAATTGTTTGGTGGTTTGGGCAAGCTCGTTGCGGAATTCGTCGTCGCTTTTAGAGCGACGGGCAAAACCGATGACGGCCACCGCCGGTGGCAATTCTCCATCGGCGGCAAGATTGTAGAGGGCTGGAATCAATTTCCGGTGGGTCAGATCCCCGGTAGCGCCAAAGATCGCAATCGCGCACGGTTGCGGCACCGCGCGCGTGCTTAAGCCTTCACGCAGTGGATTTGGTTGTTCACTGCCCTTTGTCATGTCGAGTGAAGTCGAGACATCTCTAAATTTTTCCGTCGAGAATAATAGTTAGAGATTCCTCGACTTCGCTCGGAATGACAAGAGGCGGAAATCTGGGGAGCCCATGCGCCTCGCGTGCTGGCGATGGCGCCCTCGCCATCGCGAATTTTTCTCTGGGACAGAAATCTGTTTCGGCGAGGCGCCGAAATCGGCACACGAGGGGCGTGCGCTCCCCGGAACCCGCGCTGCCTAATTCGGTAACGGAAATCTCCGCGTAAGCTCGCGCACCTTCCCGCGAATCCGTTCCAGCCCGGTATTATCATCGCGATTTTGCAGCGCATCGGCAACGAGGTCGGCAATCTCCAGCATTTCTTCCTCACGCATTCCACGCGTGGTCACGGCCGGGGTTCCGACACGAATTCCGCCCGGTTTGAAGATGGGATAAGTGTCGAAAGGAATTGCGTTCTTGTTCACCGTAATGCCAGCGCGATCGAGAACTTCCTGCGCTTGTTTCCCATTGATTCCCTTGGGGCGCAGGTCGACCAGCATTAGATGGTTGTCAGTTCCGCCGCTGACGATGCGATAACCATGTTTGCTCAAACCAGCGGCGAGCGCTTTGGCATTTGTCACGACTTGCTTTTGATACTCGCGGAAACGCGGTTGTAACGCCTCGTGGAAACAAACCGCTTTGGCTGCGATCACGTGCATGAGCGGGCCCCCTTGAATACCCGGGAAAACCATCGAGTCGATCTGCTTCGCGTATTTTTCCTGGCACAACACGATACCGCCGCGGGGGCCGCGCAAGCTTTTGTGTGTCGTCGTGGTGACAAACTGCGCGTGCGGAATCGGACTCGGGTGCTGGCCGCCCGCAACTAACCCCGCGATATGCGCCATATCAATGAAGAGGAGCGCCCCGCAAGCATCGGCAATGTTACGCAAACGCGGAAAATCGAGCGTGCGCGGATAAGCCGATGCGCCGGCCGTGATCATTGTCGGCTTGGTTTCGTTAGCCAATTTTTCGAGCGCGTCGTAATCGATCTGCTCGGTTTTCTCAGCCACGCCGTAATGCGTGACTTGATAAAATTTTCCAGAAAAGTTTGCCGGATGTCCGTGGGTGAGATGGCCGCCGTGCGCCAGGTTCATCGTCAAAATCTTGTCGCCTACCTTCAGCACCGAAAAATAGACCGCCATGTTCGCTTGCGCGCCGCTGTGTGGCTGTACGTTCACGTGTTCGGCGCCGAACAAGCGTCGGGCCCGATCGATCGCGAGCGATTCGACCGTATCGACATTTTCGCAGCCTCCGTACCAGCGTTTCGCGGGATAACCCTCTGCGTATTTGTTGGTCAACACGCTCCCTTGCGCTTCCATTACTGCGCGGCTGGTGAAGTTTTCCGACGCGATCAGCTCAATATTTTCGCGCTGCCGTTTTTCTTCCGCCGCGACTGCGTCGTAAACTTCCGGGTCGACTCTGCGCAGACCGCCGCTGGGCGCGCCCAAACCCGGTTCGGTCGGATGCGGAATATCGCTCATTAGATAAGTGGAAGCACCGCCGCTTCGCCCGCTTGAGCGCACGGCTACTTCGCTCTGTTCTACAAACGCGAGTACGCTGGGCAAGGCGTTTTTAATCGTCTCCGCGCAACTATTATAAACATCGCGCCCGAGTCCGATGGGATCGGGGACATCACGCCAGCAGGTTGCGCCCGCTTCTTCAAACTCGCGTAACAGAAAAGTCTTATCGGCTGCATTTGGAAAAAGCATCTGGATCGCCTCCACGTGTGCTCCGGTCATGGCAAAAATGTGGGTCGCACGCTCGACCAATGCGCCGGTCAACGGCTGGCTCCGCAAATTGCCGATTTCGGCACCTTCCTCGGCGCAGACCTCGATTGCATGCGAACTCGGCGGCTGCCCGCGCACCGCATGCACACCGGAGGAGGCGACTTCAATGTCCTTGCGATTTCCCAGGAGCCGGCGAAAAAGACCTTCCGCAATGGGACTGCGACAAACATTACCGGTACAAACGAAAAGGACGCTTTTCACAAGATGCGGCCGCGCGAATCTTGCGCGGCGGCCAAATAGGTTCGCACAAAATTACGCCAACGCGACTCGGCTTTGTCTGACCTATTTATGAAACGAGCGTGGAAAAAATTGCGCTACCGGCTGGAACACGTCGGCCTGCTGATTGCGGCCAGCCTTGTGCCCCTTTTGCCGCGGCCTGTCCTCGTCAGTCTGGCAAAAATATCCGGCGCCCTCGCTGCGGTGGTGGATCGTTATGGCCGCCGCGTTGCTATGGCGAATCTCGATTGTGCTTTTGGCCAAAAATATTCGCCTTTAGAAAAACGGCGCATCATTCGCGAATCGTACCAGCATTTCGCCCAGACCATGCTCGATCTGATGTGGAGCCCGCGACTCACTCCGGAGAATTTCCTCCGCTATATTGAGTTTGAAGGGTTTCCCGAGGTCGCTCCGAATGGGAACGGGATTGTTGTTTGTTATCACTACAGCAATTTCGAATGGCTCAGTCTGGGCTCCGGATTTCGGGGTCGGACGAGCACGATACTCGCGCAGGAATTTAAGAACGCGCTGCTCGATCCAATTTTCCGACGTTGGCGGGAACAGTCCGGCCATGTCTTTAGCGCCCGCACGGGAGGAATTCTGCGCCTTTTCAAGACTCTGCGTCGCGGAGGCAATACCGCCATGCTGGTTGATCTGACCGTTTTCCCAGGCGCCTCTTCCGTAGCCATCCGGTGTTTCGGGTTGCAAACCAGCGTTACTTCCGCTCACGCATGGTTACAGCAACGCTCGCGCGCCACGCTTATCCCGGCCCACTGCGAGCCCTTACCGCGCGGACGTTACCGGGTCGTTTTTCATCCGCCCATTGACCTCGGGCCGAACGCAACGCCGCGCGAAATCGCGCAGGCGTGCTGGGATTCATTTGAGCCGATCGTGCGCGCGAAGCCGGGGCCGTGGCTTTGGATGTACAAACATTGGCGCTATCGTCCGTTACATCCGGATCGATCCTACCCCTTCTATTCCGGACCGAACGGGAAATTCGAAAGAATGCTGGCGCAGAAATGATTTCGTTTACGAAAGAGCACTGTCCTCCGCCTTCAGTGCAAGGTGTTTCCCGCTGGCGCGCGAGCAAATTTTCGGGACTCTGAGGCAATGCCGGAATTGACCACAGGCGAACGGGTCTGGCGCAAAGGGGTCGGAAACGTTTCTCTGCCTGAGGTGCATCGCAGCGTCGTTGTTCCTGTGACCGCTTCGTTTTGGCGCAAGCTGTTCGCATTTTCCGGTCCCGGCTTTCTGGTCGCAGTCGGCTACATGGATCCGGGCAATTGGGCCACTGATCTCGCCGGCGGCGCCAGATTTGGTTACGAGCTGTTGATGGTTGTCATGATTTCGAATTTCATGGCGATCCTGCTCCAGCATCTTTGCATCAAACTCGGCGTCGCCACCGGCCGCGATCTCGCGCAAGCCTGCCGCGATCATTACTCGACCCCGACGGTGTGGGCACAGTGGGTTCTTTGCGAGATCGCAATCGCGGCGTGCGATTTAGCCGAAGTGGTCGGTTCGGCGATCGGCTTGCAACTTCTGTTTGGCATTCCACTGGTTTGGGGATGTGTCATTACCGCCCTCGACGTGCTCGCTGTTCTCTACCTCCAGAACAAGGGCTTTCGTTACATCGAGGCGCTTGTCATCACGCTCATTCTGACCATCGGCACGTGTTTCGCGATTGAGCTAATTCTCTCTCGACCGAGCATCGTCGGAGTTGCTCTCGGATTCATCCCGGGCCCCCGCATTATCCTGAATCAGGAGATGCTCTACGTCAGCATTGGTATCCTCGGCGCGACGGTAATGCCGCATAATCTTTATCTGCATTCGTCCATTGTGCAGACGAGAAAATTCGAGCAGACACCTCGGGGCAAGCGTGAGGCGATCAAGTTCGCTACTATCGATTCAACCGTCGCCCTTATGTTTGCCCTGTTCATTAACGGCGCCATCCTGGTTCTGGCCGCCTCCGCCTTTCACTGGTCCGGTCATCAGAATGTGGCTGAGATTCAGGACGCCTATAAATTACTCAGCCCTCTCCTGGGAGTCAGCTTCGCGAGCGTCCTCTTCGCCGTCGCCCTTCTCGCTTCCGGGCAAAATTCCACCCTTACCGGAACGCTGGCGGGACAAATCGTGATGGAAGGTTTTCTCAACTTTCGCATTACACCCTGGGTAAGACGATTGCTGACGCGTTCGATCGCCATTATCCCGGCTGTTCTCGTCATTGGCATGTTCGGCGAAGGAAAAACCACTCAGTTGCTAGTGGCGAGCCAGGTCGTCCTCAGCATGCAACTCGGCTTCGCGGTTTGGCCTCTCCTGCGTTTCACCGGTGAGAAGGCCAAGATGGGCGAATTTGCTAATGGGTTGGTGGTGAAAATTTTTGGCTGGATGACAGCGATCATCATCATTTCCCTCAATGTGAAATTGCTCTTCGACACTTTTATGCCGGACTCAGCGCTCAAAGTTTTCTACGATTTCCTTGGTCTGCCCGCCCCGAAATAGTGAGAAAATGACGAAACTCGAATGACGAAGTTCGAAAGAATTACAAATGACCTAAAAATGTTGCAACGCTCTTTTGTCGTTCAGCGCGCGTACTTCTTCCGGCATTCGTCATTCACCCTTCGCCATTGAGATAAAAATGTATCAACACATCCTTATGCCACTTGAAAACAGCGCGGCTGACGAAACCATCCTGGCCCACATCAAACCGCTGGCTCGGCTGACCAACGCGCGCATTCTCCTTGTCCATGTGGCGGATGGCTGGGTGGCGCGAAATTTCAATCAACTACAACTCGCCGAAAGCGAAGAAATGAAGCAGGACCGTGTCTATCTGGAAGAACGCCAGCGCGAGCTGATAAACGATGGTTTTTCCTGCGACGCAGTCCTCGCGCTTGGCGAGCCATCGGACGAAATCATTAAACTGGCGCGGGAAAAGGATATTGATCTTATTGCCATGACCACACACGGCCACCGTTTCATCAGCGATATTCTCTACGGCGCCACGGTGGACAAAGTTCGGCACGCTGTGGATGTGCCGGTGCTGCTCTTGAAAGTAAAAAACTAAAGCGAAATCTCATAAATCCGACAGCGCAGGCAGCAGCAGAAACTTGACGGCTTAAAGCCGTCGAGTCTCAAGGCGGCGTTGCCGATGATCGCGCGCGGATGAGCCGTTTCTGCGAGCTCTCCTGATTTATGGAGGCGGGCTTGGCTTCTAATGGAGCCGGTTTTTGCACCCGATCCACCGTGCGGGAGGCTTTGTCCTGTTCCGCGGTGCGCGAGGGGCCAGTGCTGCTCATGAGAGTAAATCCCAAAGTCAATTTCATACATCCAACACCAGACAGCGGCATAAACTTGACGGCTTAAAGCCGTCAAGTTTCAAAGCAGGGCCAGTTACGATCGATGCGGGTGAGTATTTGCGAAGTCTTCCTGATTTATGAAATCGCTACCGCTTCTAGGCAGCGCCTTCGCGGACGCGATCAATCGCGCGGAAGACTTGCCCTGCTTTGCGCGTACGACTACTACAGACGCGCGTGAAAGTGCTTCTCCTTACCAACGAATATCCGCCCTCCACTTACGGCGGGGCCGGGGTGCATGTGGAATATCTTTCACGCGAGTTGGCGAAGTTGATGCCGGTGGAAGTCCGCTGCTTTGGAGATCAAAAGATCACGTCCGGGAATCTGACGGTGCGCGGCTTTCAATTGGATATGACCGGCTGGAAGTGCCCTAAAGGACTTCGCGCGACTCTGGGCGCGGTCCAACGCTGCGTCGATTTTAATACGGCCGGCATTGATGCCCAGATCGTGCATTGTCACACTTGGTATACCCACTGGGGCGGGATTCTTGCGCGAAAGAATTACGACATTCCGCTCGTCATCACAGTGCATTCACTTGAGCCATTGCGTCCGTGGAAACGCGAGCAACTGGGCGGCGGTTACGATTTTTCGCTTTGGGTCGAGAAAACCGCTCTGGAAATGGCGGAGGCGATCATAGCCGTTTCGATGGAAACCAGGGCCGACATTGCGCGTTTGTTCAAGGTGAAGAAGGAACGCTTACACGTGATCTATAACGGAATCGATCTCGAGGAATATCGCCCGGTGAAGCCGAAGGATGCGCTCCGGAAATTCGGGATCGATTCAGAAAAACCCTACTTGCTGTTCGTCGGTCGGATCACGCGTCAGAAGGGCATCATTCATCTTGTCCATGCGATCGAGTTCATGGACAAAAATTTCCAGATAGTGCTTTGCGCGGGTGCGCCCGACACGCCGGAAATCGCTCGAGAAATGAAGAGCGCGGTTGAGCAGGCGCGCCGCGCGCGCGACGGCATAATCTGGATCGACCAGATGCTCGATAAACCGAGCGTGATTCAACTTTACTCGCATGCGGCGGTTTTCTGCTGTCCGTCGATCTATGAACCGTTTGGCATCATCAATCTCGAAGCCATGGCGTGTGAAACCGCTGTTGTTGCGAGCAAAGTGGGAGGAATCAAGGAAGTGGTAGTAGATGGCGAGACCGGTTTTCTCGTTCCGCTCGCGCAAATGAAAGAGAGCCCGTTTGAGCCAACTCATCCGCAGCGGTTCGCGCGCGATTTGGCGGCGAAAATCAACGAACTGATGCGGGACGAAAAGTTACGGGCGTGTTTCGGCAAGGCCGGGAGGTTGAGAGCCGAAAAGAAGTTCAGTTGGCGCGCGATTGCGCAGCAAACGAAGTCGCTTTATCAATCGCTCCTCGCCCAGAAAGCCGGCGTATGAAATTGGGATCTTTGCCGGCCGCGCCCTTTCCGAAGTCCAGGTGAAAGCAACGCAAATCACCGGGCTGGCTGCCGGGCGCGAGTACTTCCGATTCTTTTTTGATCCGGTTGGATGCATTTGCCGACTTTATCGTCGGCACGGTCCAGTCACGGCGCTCGGTCGAGTTGCATTGAAGCAACCGCGCGATTTGTTGATTTTTGCGATCGGGCCGGAATTCAACCGCCTGCTATTTAGCGATCCAGATCTATTCCGACCGACCGGTTTAATCTTGCCGGGCCCGAGAGATTCTGCGCAACGCCGCGTCCGCCTGGGCCTGACTCGCATGATTGGGCCGCAACACCGACAACAACGGCAACTGGTGGCGCCGCCCTTTCATCGCGCGGCAGTGCAAGGTTATCACGACATCATGGTGGAGGTCGTGCAACGCCTGATCACGGAATGGAAAATCGGCAACTGCATTGATATTCACGAAAAAGTTCGTGCTCTGACCCTGCGCATTGCCAGCGCGGTGCTTTTCAGCCGCGACCCAGCAGAAGCGTATCCAATCGGGCGAATGCTGGAGGATTGGGTGAGACGTTGCTTTTCGATCGGCGTTTGGGTTTACCCGCTTCCGGTCCCGGGATCACCTTACCACGGAATGGTCCGGCAGGCGGAACGAATCGAAAAGGCGCTCCTGGCAATGATCGAGCGCCGTCGCGCTGATCCCGGTGCACGAAGCGATGTGCTATCGCTCTTAATGCAGGCGCGCGATAATGAGGGGCGCGGGATGACAAACGCGGAACTGCTTGGACAGGCAGCGATTCTTTTCATCGCCAGCTTCGAAACGACCACCAGCGCGTTGACCTGGAGTTTGTTTCTTCTCGCGCAACATCCCGCAGTCATGCATGACCTAATGGACGAAATCGAATCAGTGTTGGGCGGCGATGCGCCGCCGCGGCCGGATCAACTGCCGCAACTTCCCTTTTTGCAATGTGTGATCAAAGAAAGCATGCGCATTCTTCCGCCTGTTCCGTACACGGTCCGCGTAGCCCAGCAGCCAGTGAAGGTTGGACCATTCGATGTGCCGCAGGAGACGCGCGTTGTTGCCAGCCATTATTTGACCCATCATTTGGCAGATCTTTATCCAGAGCCGGAACGGTTCCGTCCGGAACGCTGGCGTGACATTAATCCAACACAATATGAATACCTTCCCTTCAATGCCGGACCGCGAATCTGCATTGGTGCGGCTTTTGCCACTCAGGTGCTCAAGATTTCGCTGGCGATGATTTTGCAGCGTTTCCGATTTACGGTGGTGGCAGGGACGCACATCAATCGCATCGTCACCATCTCGATGAATCCCCGCCATGGCCTGCCGATGATCGTTGCGAAGAAGGATCGAAATTATTCTGTCAGTGAGGTGCGCGGGCAGATCCGAGAGATGGTTAATTTTCCCTCGAACGGATCTGGTTAATCAACAGCGCTGCTGATGAAGAAAAACGTCTTGACGGGCGCGCTCGCGGCCCGCGAATACATCCACTTCTTTCGCGACCCGATAGGGTGCATGCGCACGTTGCATCAGCAACGCGGAAAGTTGGTGGCGCTTGGCCCGATTGCGTTTGGCGAACCAACGAAACTGCACGTTCTCGCAGTTGGGTCGGAATTCAATCGACAGGTTTTGGGCGATCCCGCGAAATTTCGCACCACCGGTCAATTCATTCACGGGCCGAAAGGCTCCGCGCAACGTCGTATTCGCTTCGGTCTTACGCGGATGAACGGTCCGCAGCATAAACAGCAACGCCAGCTCATCCTCCCGCCGTTCCATAAGAAAGCGGTTGCCGGTTACCACGATTTGATTGTTGAGCTCGCGCGCGAAGTCATCAATCAATGGACGCCAGGCCGGCGCGATGTTTACGCGGACATGCGCGCGGTCACGCTACGGATCGCGAGCGCTGTCCTTTTCGGCCACGAAGCGAGTGATGCCTATCGGATTGCCCATCTGTTGGATATTTGGGCGCGGCGCAATTTCTCCGGACCAGTCTGGTTCTTTCCGCTCAATATTCCCGGCACCC
>QHPM01000059.1 GCA_003219095.1 Verrucomicrobiota bacterium | reverse complement strand
AAACAATTGCCGGCGGAAATTCAATTGCCGCCGGCCCTGCAAACGGGTCCCACTCCCGTGCGTCGGAGTGGTGTGGCGAGTCTTAATGACATGGAGCGAGAGACGATTCTCCAGGCTCTTGCCCAAACGCACGGCAACAAAAAGAAAGCCGCCGAGTTGCTCGGCATTCAGCGCCCGACCCTTTATAACAAGATGAAGCGCTACGCGATCGAGATTTAGGCATCCTGGCTGACTCGGAAAGCGAGTTTCCAGTTTGTCCGCTCTTGTCCACTGCTGCGTGGTTCAAATGACGAAGCACGAATGGCGAATGACGAAGGAATGACGAAAACCTCAAATCCGAAGCTGTGGTCGCATTTGTTTCGTCATTTGATCATTCGACATTCCTTCGAGCTTCGTCATTCGGGTTTCGTCGTTGGCGCCAAAAAACATGGCGGACTGGCAAGGCGAGCAGCCAAGTCAGCTGGAAGCATGACTTCGGACGAGTAAACTGATTTAATGTCGCGGCACCTCGAAAAAATCCTGGCGCATGCCGAGCGCGAACTGGCTTCGACGGGAGCGCAACGCCCGACCGATGTCCTTCCGGTCTATCGAAAATTTTTGAAAATCGAGGAGCACCGTTTGCGCTTGCGCCAACGGGCGGGCGATGGCGGACGCGAAGTTTGCGCCCGCCGGGTTGACTTGATCGATGTACTGCTGCGCCACGTCTTCGCCGCCGCCAATCACGTCGTCAACAATCGCAACGGCACCTCGCCGATTGCGCTGGTAGCTCTCGGCGGTTACGGCCGGCGCGAGTTGAATCCTTACAGCGATGTCGACGTGATGTTTTTGCACCGCGAACAAGGTCGCAACGTATCGAGAGCGACCAGCCAGATCATCGAGCAAGTGTTGTATCTGCTCTGGGACATTGGCTTCAAGGTGGGTCATTCCACCCGCACGATTAAAGAAGCAATCGCGGCCGCCAATGGCGACATGGTGACGAAAACCGCTATGCTGGAGTCGCGTCTGGTTACCGGCGACCAGGAGCTGGAGCAGAAATTTCGCGAGCAGTTTCGGGCAAAATGCGTTGCTGGCTACGAACGCGAATACATCGAGATGCGAATGCGGGATCAGCAGGCGCGCCATGCCAAATTTGGCAACAGCGTTTACCTGCAAGAACCGAATCTAAAAAGCGGCTGCGGCAGTTTGCGCGATTATCAGAATCTTCTCTGGATGACCTTCTTCAAGGAAGGCAGCCTGACCACGACTCACCTGGTCGGTAAGGACTGGCTGAGCGAACCAGACCGGCGCCGGATCGAGGCAGCCTACGATTTCCTTTTGCGGGTCCGAACCGAGTTACATTATTTGCACCACCGCGCGACCGACGTTTTGCATCTCAACATGCAGGAAACGGTGGCGCAACGATTGCATTATCCGCAGGAGCGCGGGTTGCTTCGGAGCGAAGCGTTGATGAAAGATATTTATGCGCACAGCCGAAACATTTTTCGGGTAACGGAACGAATCACGGCGCAATTTGTCAGTGGCTATTCCTCGGCTAAAACGCGCTCGCTTTTTGGATTTCTGCCGCGCGCGAAACCCGCGGCTGAACACGTCAACGGCTTCGTGATTCAGGACCGGCAACTCGATGTCGAACGATCGGACCTTTTCAACAAGAATCCGGTCGAGATGATGCGCGCGATCGAGATTGCACAGGAACGCCAACTCGAACCCAGCCCTGAACTCGCGGACATGTTGAGCCGCAAAATCGGATTGATCACGCATCCCTTGCGATACGCGAAAGAGCCGCGCGAGATTTTTCGCCGGATTTTATCGCGCAAAGGAGAAGTTGGGCGGGCTTTGCGGCTGATGCATCGACTCGATTTTCTCGGTCAATACATTCCCGAGTTCGGCCAACTTACCTGTCTGGTGCAGCATGAATTTTTTCACCGCTACACCGCGGACGAACATACATTGGTCTGCATTGACAAGCTCGACGCGCTGGCGCGAACCGAAAATTCCAAGCTGATCCAGTACCGCAAACTTTTCGAGGAACTGCCAGATCCTTTTGTTCTTTATCTGGCGCTGCTGCTGCATGATACCGGCAAGGCCGTTGGGGCCCGGCCGCATTCGGAAGCGAGCGCGGTTTTCGCGCAACGCGTAGCACGCCGTCTTCAACTCGATGCGCGCGAACGCAAGATGTTGATCCTGCTGGTGGACCATCACGTCACCCTGTCGAATATCGCGCAACGCCGAAACATTGATGATCCCGTCACGGTGGGCGAATTCGCCGCCATCGTGAAGGACCAGAAAAATCTCGATGCTCTGATGCTACTTACGCTGGCGGACGGCCAAGGCACGAGCGACCAGGCTTGGTCGGATTGGAAAGAAACCCTCGTCTGGCCGATCGCCATTCGTTTTATGAACGCGCGAAAACGGCACGGGAGGCACGTGAGACTTTGGTTCAGGTCCGGCTTGGGCCCGATTATGCCGACGAAATCGAGGCGCACTTCGACTTCATGCCGGATCATTATTTTCGCGCATTCAAAGTCGCTGACATTGTCGCGCACGTGGAATTGTTTCGGCGATTTTATGACGCGACCTGTTTTGGAGAAACGCCGCTCGCTCCGGTGTTCAGTTGGAAGCCGGTCCCAGAGCAAGGTCATACGGTTTTAACCCTCTGCAGTTGGGACCGTCGGCAACTGCTCTCAAAAATCGCCGGTTCGATTTCGCTCGTGCCATTGAACATTTTAAGCGCCGATATTTACACCCGCGGCGACAACGTTGCGCTCGATGTCTTTCGCGTGAACGATCTGCGCGGCCGCGCGGTCACGAATGAGCGGGAGATGGCATTGGTCGAGTCAACGTTGCGGAGGGCGCTGGAGAGCGAAGCTTTGGATTTGAGCGCGCTGCTCGAACAGGCCAGGAAAAAAGGACGGAGTCTGCCGGTAGCGGACCTGGAATTTCCGTCGCATGTCAGCATCGATAACCAGGCCGATCCATATTTCACCCTGATCGAAATCCAAACACCGGATCGAATCGGTTTGCTGCACGATCTGCTGCAATGCTTCAGCCGAAATGAAATCGATATCGCACTCGCTCGGATCAGCACGGAGAGCGGAGCGGCGATCGATACTTTCTATGTGACGGATCACCGATTGCACAGCAAGCTGACCGGAACACAGCGATTAAATGCGCTCCACAACGAGCTGCATGGGGCGGCCTTCCGGACTTGACCATTCACTGGCGCGCAATTCAGCGTCGTTTACAGTCCGACTCTGATGAATGTTTTGATTCTCGCCGCCGGTTACGCCACTCGTCTCTATCCCCTCACCCTGAATAGGGCGAAACCGCTTCTCGATGTTGCCGGGAAACCCATGATCACCTGGGTAGTGGAAAATCTCCGCGGCGTTGCTGGAATTGAAACCATTTATATCGTCACGAACGCAAAGTTCTTCGCTGATTTCGAAGCATGGGCAAAAAATTATCAGAGCGCGAATCCGGAATTTCGGTTCAAGATCATTAATGATGGCTCGACCGCCGATGACGACAAGCTCGGCGCGATCGGCGACATCAATCTGGTGTTGACGCGGGAGAACGCCGCCGACTCCGAACTGCTCGTAATCGCCGGCGACAATTTATTTCGGGAATCGCTGGCGGGGTTTGTCGACTACGCTAGGAAAACCGAGGCTACCGTCGGTGTACATGACGTAGCCGATGGCGCGGCGATTAAGAAGTACGGTGTCGTCACAATCGACGGCGACGGAGTCATCACTCATTTCGAAGAAAAACCGAAGGAACCAAAAAGCAGTCTGGCAGCGATCGCCTTGTATTATTATTCGAAAGATGTGCTCCCGCTTTTTACCACTTACATCGCGGCGGGAAATAATCCCGATCAGCCCGGTCTTTTTCTGCAATGGCTCTATCCGCGTAAACCCGTAAACACATTTCAAATTACCGGCCAATGGCTCGATATCGGGAGCAAGGAAACGTTGGAAGAAGCGAACCGGATTTTTGCGGAGCGATGAAGGGTTAAAGCGTGAAATCGCTTTTTAACTTTCAACATTTTTAACGATATAACGGTGCGCGTCTTACAGCGACGTGCTGTAGGGCAAGCGTTCCCGCTTGCCGGCCTGGCAGGCAGGAATGTCTGCCCTACAATTCAAAACCGCCCGGGCGTCCCTTACTTCAGCCTTCCTTCGTCAAACTCAATGAGATCGAAATAAGTGTTAATATCTTTGCGTCCGGCGCCGCCTGCCTCCTGCAGGAAATGATTAAAGCGCGCGCGTTTCGCCGCGGTATCCGGATGGCGCGAGATCATTTCCTGGTTCCAATATTCGATCGCATCGGCCGAATGTTTCGTTCCATGCTCATCGAGCCAGCTGAGTATCTCGGCATCATCGTCGAAGCGATTAGCGATTTCTTCGAAGTCGTCGCCGTCAAGCTTGAGAAAGGCGAGAAGATGTTTGTCGAAGCCAACGGTTTTGTAGTTATACCCGTTAAGCAAGCCTTTGCGATGCAGACGGGCCTTGTCGATCAAACGCGGCAAATGAACATAGCCGCCGAGCTTCTCGTAGGGACTGCGCGGTCGCAGCTTCTGCATGAAGCGATCTACGTCGCAGGCAAGGGCGGCGCAAGACCGATCGATAGCTCCTTCGACAGCGCCGCCGTTTCGGATGGCAGCAACTCCGCTTGCTGCAGATGCCCTTTGCCGATGATGAGCTGACCAGAAAAAACGCCGCCTTTCTCAACATTGATTGATTTGGCGGCGACAGTCCCTTCCAGGACGCCATTTTTGCGAATCGTGACCAGTCCGTCCGCGACGATCTCTCCCGACATCCGGCCGCGAATCTCCATATTACTTACACGGACGCGGCGGAAAAATTGCACTTCCGCCCGTTTTTCGACGACGATTTCGGACGCGGAAAGCCGGCCCGGAATTTTGCCCGAAGTGTTGATGACAATCGTCCCGGCGGAATCCAGGTTCCCACGCAATCGCCCTTCGATGATGGCGCGACGGCAGCGAACACTGCTGCTGCTCAGATCACCTTTGGTGGTCACATGCACGTCGCCTCTGGTGCGAATGGAACGGCTAAAGCTGGTCGTGATTTTGTAGTCGCTTAAGTCGATGTGAGCGCTACACGACGGGCAAATCGTCGAAGTGGCGGCGCCGCTAACTTCCTGTTTCCGCTGGCAATCGAAGCATTCGATGACATTGCTGCGCTTGCTTTTCCACAACCCATCAAACCGCTGCATCAAGGAAGCAGCGGCGGAGGGAGTCTCTGCCCTGGCTTCCGGCCGCGCCCGTGCTGTGAAAATCGCAGCAGGCCGAGGAGCAGCCGGTGCAAAGTGAGAGCCGCATTGCCGGCACATCGTGGTCTTGGCAGCCGCATACTCATGCTGTTTAAAGCCGCAATGTGGACATTCCACACTGACCTTAACCGGCGACGACTTTGCCACGGTCTCGCTTAAAAAAGCTTAATTTACGCCCGTGCCCCGAATGCAGCCGTCTTTACCGGCTCCTCGTGACGAATTACTTCCGGACGCGTGTGTGCTGGCCTGGCCCCGCTGGAATTGACCCCCACGGTGCTGCCGCTGGTGACTTCCGATTTCCCGATGAACGTCGCCCCTTCCTCAATAACGAGACGCGCCGCCTTCAAATCACCCTGCAAAGTGCAGCGCGACTTGAGCTCGCAGCGTTCGCCCACCGTGATATTGCCCTGAACTTTTCCGTAAACAGTGATCGACTTGGTTTTGATCTCGCCACGGATGTCCGCGTTCTCGCCAATAGTAAGGACCCCATCGGAATTAATCTCACCCTCCACCTTTCCGTCGATCAGAAGTTCCTTCTGAAACTTGATTGAGCCTTTAATTTCGACGTCGCTCGAAAGAACGTCTTTGCCACTGTGTTCTGCCATAAGTTTTGAATGCTCGGTTAACGTTGATTTTCTGGTTTCTTCGCGGTAGGCGACCCGATTGTCTTCCTCATTTCCCGTGTTTAGTGAGCCCTCGCCGATCGACGGCCCGGACCTTTGCGGGATGAATTTCTTTAACACAGGACAGTATTGTGACTCAGTCCCGTTCTGTCAAACTTTTCGCTCGCAAAATGGGATTTTTTACGATTTCTCGACGCGAAAGAGTTTGAAGCGTGAGGTCTGTGTGATGAGAAGTAAAAATGGTGGGACTTCGCTGGCTCGGCGGTCGAGCAAATAACACAAACCGTTTTGGGGAACTGGGTTGCCAAGAATCTGCGCGGAATTCTGGGCCACACGGTCAGCGTCATAGGATACGATCCAGCTAATATTGTGCCAGTTAAGTATTTGCTTTGCTTCTTCCGTATGCTGCGTTTCGAAAAATTTCGCCGTTTCGACGATCCCTCCGATGCTCTCATGCGAACTCCCGCCTACGCCCGCTTGTCGCGACCAATAACTGAGCGCTGGCGAAAACCACCATGGCGCAATGAATGAGCTGTCGACCTGCGAAGAAATTGCGCGCAACTCGAGCTGTTCGATTTTGTTTTCCGCGCGCCTCGCCAATTCCTCATCCGCAAACAAATGGTCCCATGCTTGCGCGATCGGGAACAATGCAATGATGAAAATCGTTGTCGCGATTAGTGGTTTGCGCAGGACGGACAAAATTTCCGGAACCACCATTACGAAAATCATCACAAAAAAATAACTCCAGCGCGCCTGCCAAACTGTCAGGGCAAATGCAGTGATCAAAAGCGCGATGAGGAAGAAGGGTGGATTTCGGTTCCGTTTCGGCCAAAGCAAAATCGGCGCGAGGAACAGCAACCAGCCGCACCAGTTGAACCAAATCACGCTCGCTAACGAGACGTGGGCCAATTCACCCACCGTGGCGCTCCAGTTCTTCAACGGCCCGGCAAATTCCCGGCTCGGCCACGCTGGAATTCGTCGCTCAATGATGAATGCAATTGCAAGAACCGCGGCAAAAACAATCCAGCCAATTCGCCGTTCCCGTTTCGTCATACCGCGGGCACGAAATGCAACGACGACCGCGAGCAAAACAAGCGGCTCGTACAGCGATACCCAAAGCGCCAGGGCCCAGCTCGCGCCGCTGACGATACTCCAGGAGTGCGCTGGCTCTCCCGCCAACGTCCATTCTGCACACAACGCGACCGTGATTAATGCAAGCAAGAGCGATTGATGATCGGGCCGGCCGAGCGCGAACCCATGCGCCAGGATTGGGCTCGCCCCGTAAAGAATGAGAAATCCCCAGCGAAATTGCAGGCGCATTTTTCGTGTCCACCAGCAAAGGAAAATTCCCAGCGCCACGGATAGAAGCGGCGACACGATGGCCCCCGCCAGATCGAGCGCATTTTTGCTCAATGGCGTCAGCGTCGCGGCGAGCGCCACAATCAAATAATCGAAAGGCGCGGTCGTGTGCGGAGAAGTTCCGCTGGGAAAATTCTCAAAATCATGTCGCCTGATAATCATTGATTTGCCCACCGAAAAAGACATCGCTGTAGTTCGCGCAACGCGTGACAAGAATCAGCGCGCTGATGAAGATGATTTCCGCCAGGAACGCGAGGCGCCGCGGCACGCGCCATTCAAATCCGATGAAAGAATCGCTCGACATGAACGAGAGGTTTCGCTGGAGATGACAGGAAAGAGGCGCCTGGGCAATCCTCCTTTGACATTCCGGGCGACGACGCCAGTCCGGCTCGGACCGAGAAATCTCTAACTATTCTGTCTTGGACAAAGGATTAGAGATGTCGTGACTTTGCTCGACATGACAGAAGGACTCGATGTGACGAGAGTATTCGCTCGGCACCGTCTGCAATTGAAAAATCAAAAAGGATGGCCAAACAAACGTCTGGCCTGCCGACTCGTAGCTCGCACTGTTGGCCCCGACAAGTTCGCGAAGGTCCGCCTTCGCCAAGGCTAGGGCGCGACAGCCCCGAAAGCTTTTGGGGCTGGGCCCGCCAGGATTCGAACCTGGGACCAAGGGATTATGAGTCCCCTGCTCTAACCGCTGAGCTACAGGCCCGCATATTCGGTTCAAGGGTAACGCGTTTCAAACAGTGACCAACCCCGAAAGCATTCGGAGCGATCTTTTCCACTTGCTCAGCCATTAAGCCGATATAGGAAAGGTGCAAGAGAAGCTGGGGCGCTCATCAGAGCCGTTTAGCGAGCATCGTTTGAGATACCAACGCGAATCAAGCCGGTCGAACCTTCGCGCATCATGAAGCCGCTCGCCCAACGGTCGGTCGAGTAGAAATATTGTTCGTACCGCCAAAGCATGTCGAGTTTGGCGCCGTTCCGCTTTTTCCAGGTGAGCCGGTAGTACAAGTGTCGCTTCCATGAGGGCGAGTGCCCAGTCATGAAATTGAGATCGAACGGCGTTGGCCAACTGATAGCACTCCGCCGCATTGCAATCGAAGCGTCATCGCCAAGGAGCGGCGCGACCGCGAGTTCGTTTCTTTGCGATGCGCGCCGCTCCCCGAAATTAAAAACTTGTCCGCTGAACGACAACGCAACTTGATCGTCTTTAGTCGTGCCGATTTCGAGAGAACGTAAGAGCGGATTCAGCGAATTGAGACTGAGCGCCAAATCATTGACGCGAAGAATGCCACCGCTGCCATTCCCTTCGTAGGAAATCGATCTTATCGGCGCCGAAATCAGCTCGACCGTTCCGAAGCGATCCAGAAACAGCGAGATTTGGCGTCCTGTAGCCGCGCGCCTGTAGCGCCTCGAGTAATTGGGCTGCCGGTCAGCGTCCGTCAGCGATTAGTTAGGCATGGCTATTTAAGGGTTGGCGACTAACTGTGGTGCAGGTTTGCTGAGGGCGACTTGGTCGCTCACTTTCTGTACAGTCGCTGTGAGGGCTTCAATCTGCTTTTGCTGCTGCGCGACGGTCGCCTTGAGTTCGGCGATTGTGCTCTCCTGTTTTGCAACTTTGGCCTGCTGTTCCGCGACCGTGCCATGCTCCTTCAGGAACTCATTAAGCAACATCGCATTGATCGCTTCATAGCGAACAGTGTATATTTCGCCCTTCTCATCGCGAGCTATTAAGTCGGGATTTATTTTCGCTACTTCCTCAGCGATGAGGCCAAACTGCGGAATACCCGCTGGATCAAATTCCGGTTTGTAGCGAAATGTCACGGGGTGAAGGGCCAGGATCGCTTCGCTTGTCTTGTCCATTGGCACAACAGCTTCTTTAAACCGAGCCGAGGAGGCGATCGTACCCAAGCGGCCGGTTGGGCTCGCAATAACCTGCACACCATTAGCAAATAGCGCTCCATATATACCCGAGATAAATGTGGCATTTTGCGGTCCAGGGCTCCCGATCCGGATGTGGCCACTCTCACTAGAAGGTCCCGAGGCACCAATATAAATGTTATTGCTCCCGCCAGTAACGTTTGCACCCGCATTATCGCCCAATGCGATGTTGTTCGAGCCGGTTTTGTTGTTCCCCAGAGCTGCAAAGCCCACGGCAGTGTTTGCATTGCCATTGGTATTGTGAAATAGCGAGTTTGTTCCATTAGCGCTGTTATTGTTGCCGCTTTGGTTGTTTTGAAGTGCCCCAAAACCACTCGCCGCGTTGTCGTTACCGGTTGTGTTGCTTAAGAGCGCGTTAGTGCCGTTGGCCGTGTTGTTATCGGCGTTGTTGTTCCGCAGGGCATTTGCGCCGTTGGCTGTGTTGTTGGAGCCGGTTGTGTTGCTCAACAGCGCTTGAAAGCCATTGGCGGTATTGTCATTGGCGGTTGTGTTGTTCTGGAGGGCACTAGAACCGGTGGCCGTGTTGAAGTTGCCAGTATTGATATAGAGCGCGACAAAACCGTTCGCCGTATTGTCGTGGCCGGTTTTGTTGGCACGCAGTGCACTAGCCCCGTTTGCCGTGTTGAAGTAGCCCATTGTGTTGCTACTGAGTGCAAAAGAGCCGGTAGCCGTATTGGTGTAGCCGCTTGTGTTGCTTTCGAGCGCATTAAAACCCATTGCCGTATTGTCCGTGCCAGTTGTGAGGCTGAAGAGTGCATCGCTGCCCTCTGCCGTGTTGTCGTTGGGATAGCCGCCGTCTGGTGGTGGATCAACCGCTCGTGCCGTCGGCGAAAGCGCAAAGGTGAACGCGAGCGCAAAGAGAACGGAAGTAAAACCGCGCCACAATGGCAACGGTTCGATTGATTTTGGAAGCGGTAGAGGGGCAGCGCAGAAGGCAGTGGAACAATTCATACGGAGCTTCTTTCTTCTCCCGGTGCGCTATTGTTGGACTGCAAACCTGAAAAGGTAAGGAGCTACCGGGAGAGAACGCCTTGCACAATTCAGGTTCTCTTTGAGACCGGCTTTTTGACAGAATCGCCGCTGCGAGTCGAGCGAAATTTTGCCAGTGCGATTACAGCAATGTTGCTTCCAACTCTAAAAACGCACTCAGCAGTTCGTCGGAATGGACAATGTAGCGGCGACCTTCGCGATGGGCGTCAACGATCCAACGCCAGCCATCTTTTGTCACCGCGCTGCAAATAACCCCTCACCAGCCCGGCAGCGGAAAGCTTGTCAGCACGACTTTCCAGTATTGCATGTTGCTCACCGTCTCACGCAAAATCGAGTTATGAACAATGAAGAGAAATCGTAGCAAACGATCTCCCGTTAGGGAAGATCGACCAATGTTGTTGAGGCCCCGCGAGTCACAGGTTGTCGAACTAATGGGTAAGGGTTTGAGTAGAGCCGAAATTTCAGACAGCTTAGGAGTATCTAGGAAATGTGTGAGTGTTTTCATCGAGCGCGTGCTTAAAAACGTCGCTTCAACTCCGGCATTTAGCCTTTCGATTGGCGATGTCTGCTGACAAACGAACGCGATAGGTAAGATGGAAGAAGCCAGGGCGCTCAGTTGTTGAAGCTTTTCGATTCGTCGCGCAAACTACCGTCTCGCAACTGCACCCATCAGCCGCTCCCATTCGTCAAGGCTCCCCGCGAAAACCAAGCTCGCATGCAGTGTTGAAGCTCAGCCGTGCGTTGATCTCACGGCGCTTCCCGCCCTTTGTGTCGTCCGCGTTCCGATAATTGCGCCGCGACAGGAAGATGTGCGTCGCGAGCGGGTCATGTTCGGCTTTCATTGCCGCAAGCTCAGCCTCAACATTACGGATCGCCGCAGTGAGTCGTTCGAGTGCGTCTTGAAGGCGTGGCGCGCGCATTATGTTCAATCGAACATAACAGCTATCGAGCGTCAAACCGTCACCGGCCTAGTAGCACAGCGGATTCTCTGGCCCATTCACGCGCGTGCAAACTTTATGCCTACTGCTAACGTCCGCTCGATGTATCTGCTCCGAGAAGCAATCAAAAATTTACGTCGTTTTCCCGGAAACGGCAGCGGATTCTAACAAATCGGGCCGTGTCCTGTGCGACCTCGACGCGAAGAAACGCGAACACGATTTTTTTGAACATCCCGAGACCGATGTTGTTGCCGTTAGGTTCTCAATACCTGCGGAGGTCAAATACGAGCTGATACCGTTTGAGCTACTTGCCACGCCGGAAATCTTTTCTAGCGTGCAAATTCACCCGACCGATCACGTTGTTTACCCAAGTTTACTCGCGAATGTCGCAGACTCGAATTTCTCGGTCGTCCGAACAGGGTCGATAGCTCGAACGCCGAATCAGCAGAAGATTGAATTGAACCTTGGCGACCGTGACCATCCGATTATTTCGAAACAAGAGATATTTCTCATTGATACTATGGCAATTCCTGGCGCGAGCGGTTCTCCGTTGTTTCTAAGTCCAGAGCCGAGGCAAACCGGCGCCGCCGTCACAGCTTTCCTGCTAGGTATAATTCAGGCGCATGCAAATTCGCCAGAGATAATCCATCCCGTTCAACCAGCCGGACCCGATTCATCGCCCCCGCCAGATCCGGCGAAACAGTATTGGTTCGGCGCAAATGCGGGAATCGCAGTCGTTATTCCGGCATGGCATATTCGTGAAATCATGGAGACGGCCGATTTCAAGAACAGGATTTCCGAATTGATCAAAGAGGATGACTAGCACCCTTAAAGCAACACATCCAAACGATTCACGTCCGACCTTCAGGAAACCCAACACAAAAACGGCGCCAGAACTGGCAAGCTCCCGTCGCAGTGCATTTAACCACTTGCGAGTGTCGTCTCTTGCCCTTCCAAAGGGTGATCTGTAAAACTGGGGGCCCCCCCACAGACCTTCCTCTCTGAAGTTCGGGGGTGCCATACCCTAGTCCCCACGGGGGGCAAAAGAAATTGTTTTCTCAGTGGCCGATAGGCAAAGCCCTGTTGACGCCACGTTGACGTTATCAGCGTCTAACGTGGTCGTTTCTGTTCGCTCCCGTTGACCAATGGTGCAAGGGAAGAAACCACGCACGAGGGAGTAGTGACGAATCCTAAGTCTGGCGCGTCTTACCAATTCGGGCGCGGGTTGAGATTGCAAACTTGAAATTACGATGTCATACGGCTCTAGCTCTTAGAACTGAATCACCAAATGAAACGCGCCACTCCGCAGTTTGACCAGTGGGTTGAAGCTGTGAAGCGAAAGCTTGCGGCGCGTGGTGCCAAAGCGAATCTTGCCAGACACCTGTCCGAACAATATGGTCGCCCAGCACGCTCTTGGGAATCGAACCTCGCGCAAATTATCGGACGCGATCTCTTGCCAAACGCTGAAATACTTTTGGCGATCGACGCGTGGCTCGGCCGTCGAAACGTTCGAAAAGGAAAGCGCCGGGGACGTTAAGTTATTCCTAACTGAATTTGTGTCTGCCGCCAGTATGGCGGGCGGGCCATCGTAACAGCGGAATTCTTCTTGAAATATTACATGACAATGTTTCAGAATTCTGCAACAATCTGGATATGGCAAATTCGCGATTCAATATGGCGACAAGCGCCCCGCCTCGCCCGCGACGCTCGGTTCCCGTGGCGGCTGGAAATGGCAAAGGCAGTACACCCGGCACTGCAGTCGCGCGCTATGGTTCACGCCACTGGGCGATCTATCTCAACGGCCAGTTACTCGCCGTTACGGTTTACAAGAAAGGCGCCGTTGCGATCCAGGAGGCGCTCGGCGCGGCGCCTTTGCGAACGTGAATGTGCTCGGATTGATTACGAGAAGCCCGGCGACAGCGCAGGGAGGACTCG
>QHPM01000058.1 GCA_003219095.1 Verrucomicrobiota bacterium | reverse complement strand
TCATCAGCGACAGAGCCTCCGGCTGTGCTCGGAAAGGAGGCTTCTTCGTTTGAAATAATGGGACGGGACAGCGCCCGTCCCTCCACTTTTGCGTCTGCGTCCACACCGCGACCCGATCAGCAATTTCAGATCATCGGCGTGCTCAACCGGCTTTACGTCCTGATGGAAAATTCCGACGGGCTTGTTTTGGTAGATCAACATGCTGCGCACGAACGAATTTTGTTCGAGGAATTGCGCCGGCGAATGGAAGAGCAGGGGGTGCCGTCGCAGCGCATGCTATTGCCACAGATCTTTTCATTGCCGCCGCGTGATGCAGAATGGGTCGAGCGCAACGCCGCAACCTTGCAAAAAATGGGGATTGGAATTGAAAATTTCGGCCCCCACAGTTTTCGGGTCGATACTTTACCGGCCTTTCTCGAAATCGCAGACGGCGCGGGATTCTTGCGCCAAGTGATTGACGAATTGAAAACGACCAGCCGCAGCAGTTCGCCCCTGCGTTTAGGTGAAGACATGATCGCGAAAACGGTTTGCCGCCACGCCGTTAAAGCCAACGACCCGTTGCGTTATCCGGAAATTGAAAAACTAATTCGCGATTTGCTGGCCTGTGACCTGCCTTATTGCTGTCCCCACGGACGTCCTACCATGATTCAGATTTCGCACGCCGAATTGGAAAAAAAATTCGGACGAAAAGTCTAAAATGACCGTGCCGATCATAAACGTTTCTCGGTATGCGGGTCAGCATCATTGATCAGGATCTGACACTGGCGAATCAATCCTCATCGAGCAATGGCTGGTTTAGAGTGAGGCGACGACGTTAATCAAAAGCAGCCAAAACCAGCGCTCAAGCTTCGGTGGCTTCACTCGATTTCTTTTGGTAATCGCCCTTGCTAAAGTATTTTTCGAGCCAGACGTAGAGGCAGATGAAAAGGTAACGGCTGCCCATTTCCTTTATCTTGAGTTTGGCGGCGCCGGTGCGGCGATTGCGCCAGGTAATTGGAATAACCGTCCAGCTATAACCGCGCACAATGGCTTTTAACGGAATTTCGACGGTCAAATTGAAATGCGGTGACAGAAATGGACGGCAGCCTGCGATAACTTCACGGCGATAGGCTTTAAAGGCGTTCGTAATATCGTTAGATCTGATGCGAAAAAGGAGCCGAATGAATAGATTGGCGCAGCGATTGATCCAAAGTTTGAGCCAGGGATAATCAATGACGTCGCCGCCTTTGACAAAACGACTGCCGAATACGCAGTCGTAGCCGGAGTTAAGAACCTGCCAGTAGCGGACCACGTCTCGGCAATCATCAGATTCGTCCGCCATCATGATGACGAGGGCGTCGCCTTTGGCATCGTCGAAACCTAGCACGACGGCGCGGCCGAATCCGTGCGCTTCCAAATTTTGAATTGGGCGTAAGGTTTCAACGCGTTTCTGGGTTTTCTGCAAAACATTCCAGGTATTGTCGGTGCTTCCGTCGTCAACAACGATGATTTCATGGGGAACGTCGTTGAGGCGCAACTCGACGTGCAGATGTTCCACCGTCGCGGCGATACATCCGGCTTCATCGCGCGCTGGGATGATGACACTAAGGAGTTGGAGGGGCGGTTGCTCTCGCGGCGGGTTTGTCACGGCGCAGAGGAGAGGTCGAGCCAGTTCGGATTGCGTTGCGCGTGGTTGGCAATTTCATCGAGAATGGAGAGAAGGTCACGCTTTGGTCGCCAGTTAAACTGGGCCGTAGTTCGTCCATTATCCATTACCAGCCATGGAACGTCGAAAAGACGCGGCGTGGGTTCCGATTCGACCGAATGTTTTCCGAAACGCTCCGCGCACCAGCTTGTAAGTTGTGCCAGAGACATCGTGTTACCCGAGCCGCCTCCCACATTGAACGTCGTCACTGCCGGTGCCTGAGAGTATTCTATTTGCTGTGCGATAAGCTCGGCCAAATCATTGGGATGAAGCCCGTCTCTAACCTGCCGGCCTGAGCCGTCAAAACCAATGTATTTTAGCGGATGTTTTTGCGCGTAGGCGTTTATCCAGTAGGAGAAAATACCTTGCTCTGCGGTTCCAAACTGTCCTGCTCCCGCGATAACGCCACAGCGATTGATCCATACTGGGAAAGAGAAACTATGTTTGTATTCCAGAGCCAGGAACTCCGACGCCAGCTTGGTGCTGCCATAGAGTGAAACTGGCGCGGAAGTGGAGAATTCTGTCGTCAGCCCGTTAGCAGACGCGCCTTGAACTGGAGTGACGGTGTTGTCCCATTCGAAGGCGTGTTTGGCTTTAATTAATGGCAGTCCTGCCAGCGCCGGAATGGAGTAGACACGGCTGGTACTAAGAAGAATCAGACCTGCGTCAACGCGTTTGCAATACTCCAGCAGGTTTACTGTTCCGAAAAGGTTATGTTCGATCGCCTGGCGGGAGCTGGTACGACTATCAACTCCAGCCAGCACGCTTGGATTGGCGGCGGTGTCAATTACCCAATCTACCGCCGAAAGGTTCTCGAAGTCCGAGGCGTTTCGAACATCGCCGTGCTGGACCGCGATTCCCCGAGAGCGCAAAATCGAACGATTCATTTCGCTCCCGGGCCTGACGAAGTTATCGATCCCGCTGATTTTGAAAGAAGGCCTGTGCTCACGAAACCAGGATGCGAGCGAACTCCCGACAAAGCCGCAGATTCCGGTAACGAAGAGTTTCATCGCGAGGGACGACAATGAGGTTCGGTTGCGGACCAAGCAAAATTATTTTTGACCAACGACACGCTGAAGATGACGCTTCTGGGGTTGTAGCCAAAGCACGCGCGAAAAGGTAGACCCGTCACGTTGAACGATTTTCTTCTATCCATTTTACTCGGCGTAGTGGAAGGACTAACGGAATTTTTGCCGGTCAGCTCTACCGCCCATCTGCGCATCCTCGAGGCAGTGCTTACCAAACAAGGGTGGGCCAGCATCGATTTGCACGACGCCTATTGGAAAATGTACACGATCGTGATTCAACTGGGAGCAATTCTGGCGCTGCCGGTTTATTTTTGGAATCGGATCCTGAAATTTCTTTCGACTTTTCCGCACGGCGAAAGTGGGGGCCGCAATCTTTTTACGCATCCACTCGGTCTCACGCTCATCGCCTTTGTAATCACCGCGGTGCCGTCGTTTCTCTTGAAAAAACAAATCGGGCAGAATCTGGAAAACCTTTGGGTTATGACGTGGGCGCTGTTGATTGGCGGCATCATCATGTGGCTGGTGGACGCGCTTTGTCGCAATCCACGCACGCTGCGAATGGAGGAAATGTCGTTGCCGCAGGCAGCCTGGATCGGTTTCGCCCAGATTGCGTCGGCAATTTTTCCGGGAACATCGCGATCGATGTCCACCATCGCGGCTGGTCAGGTGGTTGGGCTTTCCCGAAGCGCGGCGCTGGAGTTTTCTTTTTTTCTTTCCATGCCGACGATGGTAGTTGCCACCGGCTACGATTTGCTCAAGACGTTGGGCCACGGAAGCGACGAAACAAGACTCGCGCCTCCAGTCATGACCGCCCACAATTGGGTAGTGCTGATGATTGGCGCAATTGTTTCATTTGTGGTGGCATTGGGCGTTGTCGCCTGGTTTATGAACTGGGTGCGGGCACGTGGGTTCGCACCGTTTGCGATTTATCGGATTATTTTGGCGGTGATATTATTCACCCTGCTGCTGCGCGGTTTGATTTAGGAAATGGCTACGACTGACGTTATCCTGCCCGATCTGCAAAGCTGTGTGCTATGCGAAGATGTCCGGCACGAGTTCAATGGGATGCAGACATTGGTGGGCGTGGTCAACGTCGTGCCGGCTCCGCAATTACCGATCACCTGCATGCGACTTTGCATTTGGTCGCGCTGGTGCAGCGGCGCGGGGACATTCACGCAGCGCTCGCGCATCATCGGGGTGGATGAGCAACAGGTCCTGGCGCAGGCGGAGGTGGACTTCGAATTAAAGGAGATGGAAGGGCATGCCACCAATGTTCATTACTTTGGGGGGGTGCAGTTCCAGCAGTTCGGGTTGCATCACGTCGAGATTTATCTTCAGGACGAATTGCGTTTGCGTTTTCCGTTGCCGGTAGTGCGAGTGGTGGCAAAGTAAATGAGTGATGATTCGGCAGAGATGCCGAATGTAGCAGGCTGGAAGCCCGCGCTCCCGATACGCAGAAGGGCGCTACCCTCGCCAAAGGACCAGGATTAAGATTATCAGAAGCAATAATCCGCCGCCCGGGAAGTAACCCCAGCCCGAGCTATAGGGCCAGGTTGGCAATGCGCCGATTAACAACAGCACCAGAATAATCAATAGGATGGTACGCATATTCTTTTCGGATACCTCATTATCGCGCCAGGTGTCCAGAATGGTCTTGCGCCGCACGTCGCTGCTCTTATTCTGTGATGCAAGTCCCGAATGCCTCGACCGAGCGCATCGGGACAAAATTTTGCCCAAATAGTCATGGCCAACACGATCCTGATCGGCGCGCAATGGGGCGACGAAGGGAAGGGGAAGATCATAGACGTGCTTACCGCCGACGCCGATATCGTGGTGCGGAGCCAGGGTGGGAACAATGCCGGTCACACTGTCATCCATCGCGGTAAGAAGTACATTTTACATTTGATTCCCTCGGGGATTTTGCGGCGCGGCAAAGTTTGCGTAATCGGCAACGGCGTTGTTGTCGATCCCGTCGCGCTGGTGAAAGAAATTGAGGGTTTGAGAAAATTAAGGGTCAGGATTGGTCGCAATCTTCTGGTGAGCGACGCTGCGCATCTGGTGTTGCCGTATCATCGCGCCCTGGACGAACAACGCGAGCTCCGGAAAGGAGTGGCGAAAATCGGTACGACCAAGCGCGGGATTGGTCCGGCCTATGGCGACAAGGCGGCGCGCACTGGCTTACGGGTGTCCGATCTGATGCAGCCCATGCTCTTTTCAAAAAAACTCGAAGCGAAAATGCGCGAGAACAACGCCATCCTGCGTGCGCTGGGGGCGAAGCCGAATGATTTTCGCGAAGTGAACCAGCAATATCTGGCGGCGGGCGCGGCGTTGTCGCCGTTTGTCGCGAACACGGTGGTTTATTTGCATCGGGCCTTGCAGAGCGGGCGCGAAATTTTGTTTGAGGGCGCGCAAGGAACTTTTCTTGATATCGATCACGGGACTTATCCGTACGTGACATCATCGAATACCACCGCCGGTGGCGCCTGTACCGGCTCGGGCGTTCCCCCGCATCGAATGGATCGGGTCGTCGGGGTGATGAAAGCGTATACGACGCGGGTGGGCGAAGGGCCGTTGCCGACAGAAGAGGCGAATTTCGCGAAAAGATTGCACGAAATGGGCCGGGAATTCGGAGCCACAACCGGGCGGGCGCGCCGCTGTGGCTGGTTCGATGCCGTGGCAACGCATTACGCTACCATGATCAATGGGATTGACGAACTCGCGATCACGAATCTCGACGGTCTTGATGAAGTGAATCCGATCTCGATTTGTGTTGGCTATCGTTTGAACGGCAAGCGTCTCGATGTTCCACCGTGCGATTCTGCGCAATGGAACAATTGCGACCCGATTTATGAGACGATGCCGGGCTGGTCTGAATCGACGCGATCGGCCCGGAAATTTTCCGATTTGCCGAAGCGGGCACGCGATTACCTAAAACGAATCTCGGCATTAACGGGCGCGAAACTAATAATCGTTAGTGTTGGGCCGACGCGCGCGGAAACGATTATGCTTTGAGGATGGCGGCGCCAAAAATCATTCCGCGACACATTGCCATCATCATGGATGGGAACGGACGCTGGGCCAGACAGCGTGGCTTACCGCGGATCAAGGGCCACGAGAAAGGGGCAGATGCGGTGCGCGAATGTGTGGAAGGCTGCGGAGAAGTGAAAGTGGAATACCTCACCCTCTACGCCTTCTCGGCGGAAAACTGGCAACGACCAAAAAGTGAGGTCTTCGCGCTGATGCGGCTGCTCGAGAAATTTTTAAAGGATAAAACGCCGGAGCTGATCGAGAAAAATGTCCGGCTACAGGCAATCGGACGGCTCACCGATTTGCCCGACAACTGTCAGAAGCGTTTGCACGAATCAATCAAGCGCACAGCCTCAAACAGCGGGCTTACGCTCATTCTGGCGCTCAGTTACGGCGGACGCGATGAGATCATCGATGGAATTCGCAGTTTGCTGCGCGAAGTCGAGGCCGGTCACATTGATCGAGCGATGATTAATTCGGAGATGTTCAGCAAACATCTTTACACGCGGTACTATCCCGATCCGGACCTGCTGATTCGGACCTCCGGCGAGATGCGGATTTCAAATTTTTTGCTCTGGCAGCTTTCTTATACCGAGATGTACGTGACGCCAAAGCTGTGGCCGGATTTCACGAGGAAAGATTTGTTTGCGGCGATGGACGATTTTGCGAAACGGCAACGTCGTTACGGCGGGGTGTGAGTTTCTTGTGTCATCCCGAGCGCAAGTGAGGGACCTCGCCAACGAAGCGCAGATCACACAAGGCAGGTTGAACGTCAATTGTCCGATTGTGAAGTCCCTCACCCAGAAGGCATTCGCGGTCCGGGATGACGGAACGGCTAGGCACCAGCCGCGGCCGGCGACCGCGGCTACAGAAGATTTTCCGCAACCGAATCGGCTAGCAATTTCCCGGCGCGAGTCAGAGCGAAGCGATTTGCGTAGTGGGAAAGCAATCCATTGCTGATCAATTTCTCTGCCTGATTTTGATCAACCGTGCCAGCGGCAATTCCCTCGCGGGTGCGCAGACCGAGTGCGATGTGCTCGGTCCGTTTCATTGCTGGAGTTAATCTTTCAATCGACCCGACAGGCGATTCGTTAGCGAACAGACGCTGGGCGTATCCATTATGATCGGCAACGTTTTGCCAGCGCTCCAATCCGCGCGTGGAAAATGCACTTGGCCCGATCCCGATATAATCCGCGCCGCGCCAGTAGGCCCGATTGTGTTCCGAGCGATATCCCGGGCGCGCATAATTTGAAATCTCGTAATGCTCGTAACCAGCCTGCTCCAGCGTTGTCATCGCGAGCTCGAGAAAACGCGCTTCGTTTTCATCGTCAATAGCAAATTCGCCTCGCTCGAATCGTGCAAGAAATTGAGTGTCCTGCTCGTAGGTGAGGCAGTAGGTAGAAATATGTTCGGGCCGAAGCACCATCGTTTTCTGCAGCGAATTGCGCCATTGCATTTCCGTTTGCCCGGGCAACGCAAACATCAAGTCGACGCTAATGTTGGAAAATCCGACGCCGCGAAAAATACGAAATGACTCTTCGGCCTGGGTTGCGTCATGTTCGCGTCCCAGTAACCGCAGAAACTTGTTGTCCCAACTCTGCACCCCAAGGCTAATACGATTGATACCGCCCTGGTGTAACGCGGCCGCTTTCTTTGCCGAGACGCTGCCGGGGTTTGCCTCAATGCTCCATTCGCGCACTCCGCCGAGATCGAAAATCTCGTGGAATTGCTCGAGCAAGTTCTTCAGTTGGGCTGTGCTGAGAACAGTCGGTGTTCCGCCTCCGAAAAATATGGTTTCCAGCGTAAGCGGAAATTTTTTTGCGACTCGCCCTGCTTCGCGGAGGAGCGCCTCGCAAAACCGCGCGAGGTCGGCCGCGTTCCCGCGTGTCTTGTAAAAAGCACAATAAGGACAAATCCGCGCGCAAAATGGGAAATGAACGTAAAGATGGCGGATGCCGTTTGACGAGGTGTGAATGTCATCCTCGTTCATAAGATTGTGATTTTTTGTGACGACAAGAGTTACATCTCGCGGATCGGATCGAGTTGAGCAACCTTTGACTGTGAACGAGCTCGAGTTGCTGAAGCCGGTCTCGCGTTCGTTTTATATTTCGATTCGCTTATTGCCACGTGCGCTGCGTCAACCAGTAGCGCTGGCTTATCTACTGGCGCGAACAAGCGATACCATTGCCGATAGTAGCGCGATTGATGTTGAAAAACGAATCGCGCTGCTCGAG
>QHPM01000362.1:3148-4514 GCA_003219095.1 Verrucomicrobiota bacterium | reverse complement strand
TTTCCTGGCCGCCACGATTCTCATACCATTCGAAGGTACGATGGTTCTTATCCGTGGCCTTGATTACGGAGCGCACAGGAGTCTTCATTCCCGGCATCATCTCCATTTCGCCGGTGTAGGTAAATGTTTTCGTCGCGGGATCGTACGTCCCTTCAAAGGTGACTATCCCAGTGCCCATGTTATCAATCCAGGATGAAATAAATTTCTGTTTCACGTTGTCGTAGCCGTCGATCGACATCCCTTTAAAGGCGAAGTCTTTCATTTTGCCATCAGCCCCTGGCATTTTCATGCTTCCGGTATGATCGCCAACGAAATAGCGGCCATTCATGATGGACTTGAAAGTAACGCTACCCTTGGAAACGGAAGGTTCCTTGCCGGGTTCCATCATTTTTACCGAAGTGCTCCAGGAGCCAGCGAGATCGGCGAGAAGCTTATGATTTTCGTTGAGCTTGGCCAGCTCCATCATCTGCTTCATCATTTCGGCTTCGTTCGGCGACGCGGTGGTCGTCGCAGGAGCCGAGACAACTGGGCTGGTAACAGTGCTTGGCGGAGCGCTGGGCTGGGGAGCCGGCGTTTGCGCGGACGTGATGGAAACGATAAAAGCTGTCGCCGCGAGAGCGGTCAGCGCTGAAATAATGCGGGTGTTCATGCGGATGATTCTTCCCGCAGGTTCGATGGCGTCAAATAAAAAGGCCAGCGAAGGCGAAAATCA
This sequence comes from Verrucomicrobiota bacterium, assembly GCA_003219095.1. GTDB lineage: Bacteria > Verrucomicrobiota > Verrucomicrobiia > Chthoniobacterales > UBA10450 > AV69. The sequence goes on along the minus strand of QHPM01000362.1, from coordinate 3,802 downwards.
GCGGTCAGGGATCAGTCAAACCGGATAGCGCGCGGATCCTCCGCGCAGACAGGCGCATTCTGCGCCTGCCAGGAAGTTGGCCGTCATCAGTGGTTGATGGCGAAGAGCAAGCTTTCCTTGCTGCGATAGCTCGGTGAGTGAGCCAGAAGTTTCGGCCGCAAAACTGCCCAACGCGGGTCGCGCTCGAATTTTAACTGATGCCTGGGTTGAATTAAAAAATAGTGCGCGTCCGCAGGCAATTCGTCCAAACCAGTGAGGTAGGTTACGGGCGCGCGGACGTAAAAAAGATATGGCTGAAAGTCGGGGTCGATTGCGTAAAGCCGCTGGTCGGACGGAAGGAGCGCGTTAATTTGTGCGGCAATTGGTTTAATTCGCTCGTGCCTCTTCAAATAGGTCACGGAGCGGAGCGGAAAGATTATCATCGCGGCCATAACGCCTATTGCAATAAAGGAGAAAATTAAAGCTCGTGGAACTCGAATGCCTTTAATACTCCAGTGAAACGCTTCATTAGCAATGGCGCTACCGACAATCCAGCAAAACGGCGCTTCCAACGCCAAAATATATCTTGGAAGCGTTCCCGGAATCAGAAGAACAACAACGAACGGTATAATACTTCCCCACGCCAGCACGTGAGCTATGTTGCGGCGTAACGGG
>QHPM01000362.1:0-3143 GCA_003219095.1 Verrucomicrobiota bacterium | reverse complement strand
AGTAGGCGAATCCCCTCGGAAAATTTAGCAACCAATCCTCCGATCTGCCTTCTTCGCCGTGAAACGCAACGGCCGCTTCCCGTGACCAGGCTTGTAAAGGCGAATGCGAGGGTAATGCCCGAAAGTATGGAATCAGCCAGGCAACAAAAATTCCGATCATCGCCAGAACTCCGATAAGGTGGGCGGGATGGGTTAGATCCCGGAGCCGGTGGCTTCGCCAGAGAACGGCGCCAAGCATAAGATAGAAGAACAGGACGTGACTTGGACCTTTGGCCAGCAGACCTAGACCAAGAAAGATCCAGGGGACGATGAAGGTAAGCCAGAGTGAGTGCTTTTGTTGCCAAAATGCCAACCACAGAATAAGGGCAAAAGCGAATAACGAGCAATAGATCGCCTCGATCTCGATCATTCGCCCCTTTTCAATTAATCCAAGATTCGTTAGCCAGCAGAGTGCGGCGATGAAAGAGCCAGTTGGGCCAAGGCTGATTCGTCCGAGCGCCGCCAGGGTAAGGGCAACGGCCAGAATGAACAACGCGGATGGCAGACGCGCGGTCCATTCGTTGCGAACTCCGGAAAACTTGAACGAAGCAGCAACAATCCAGTTAATCAATGGCGGTTTGCTCAAATAAGGCCGCGCCGCGATGTAGGGAACCAGGTAGTTGCCACGATCGAGCATCTGAACAGCAGGCAGGACGCGGTGACCTTCTTCACTGCGGAACTCGGATGACCCCAGATTGGTAAGGTAAATCAAGGCCCAGACGACAATCAGGATCAGGCAAACCGTCAAGCGGGACATTGGCGAAGATAAGAGCAGAGCGAAGAGGTTGGAGCAAGGCGCTCGCAGCATGGAGCGCGGGGCGGGAGCATGGAGGAGGAAACGGTTAGACGTGCGAAGTGATTGGTGGTGATGACCGGAAACGCTGAAAACTGAAAACACGCGCCAAAATTTTCGCGTGCTTTGTTATCGCGCTATGTTTCGGAACGATGGAACGCGTCTTTGGGTTGGAGACGGAATATGGGATCACGGTCGACGGCGCGGAATCCGTCGATGTGGTTTCAGAATCGATCGCGCTCGTGCGCAGCTATACCGAGCACGGCGCCTTGATGAAATGGGATTACGGCCACGAAGATCCGCATCGCGATGCGCGCGGTTTTCGGGCCAAAGAATTGCGCCAGGATGCGGATGAATCGGCCTACTATGAGATCGATAAAAACCGGCCGCTGACTTTTCAAGAAATCAAAAGCGACCTTGTGCTATCGAATGGCGCACGTTTTTATAACGATCACGCCCATCCGGAATATTCCACGCCGGAGTGCACGACGTTGCATCAGATTGTGGCCCAGGAAAAGGCGGGCGAGCGGATTCTGGCTGAATGCGCGCGACGGCGGAATGCGCATTTGCCGGACGGTGAGCACGTGCGGCTTTACAAAAACAACACGGACTTTCTCGGTCATAGCTACGGTTGCCACGACAATTACCTGATGCGGCGTGACATCCCATGGGACAGCATCGTCTCGGGCGCCCTGCCGTTTCTGATTACGCGACAGATTTTTGCTGGCGCCGATTTCTTCAGCGTCCTGGTCAGCATCGACACGATGAATCGCCGTCCGCTGGTGAATACGCGGGATGAGCCGCACGCCGATGCCAGCAAGTATCGCCGGTTTCACGTCATCGTTGGCGACTCGAACATGAGTGAATGGGCGACAGCGATGAAGCTGGGCACGACCGCGCTGGTGCTAGATTTGATCGAACGCGGGAAAGCGCCGCAGTTGGAAATCGCGCAACCGATCGACGCGGCAAAATCCATTAGTCGCGATCAGAATTACGATTGGATCATGGAGTTGCGCGATGGACGGAAGATCTCCGCGATTGATGTGCAGCGGCTTTATTTGAGCGCGGCACAAAAGCTCGAGCGCGATGATGAGGAGCGCGGTTGGATTTTGCGGGAATGGGAGAGCGTTCTCAATGACTTGGAGCGAGACGTGATGTTATGTCGCGATCGGACGGACTGGGCGGCGAAAAAATTTCTGCTGAACGAGTTGCAGGAGGAGGAGAAATTACAGGCGAGCGATCCGTGGCTGCAGGCGATTGATCTCGAGTATCACAATATCGATCTGGAGCGCGGATTATACTATGAGCTGCTGCGCCAGGGTTCGATGCGGCGGGTGGTCAACGAAGATGAGATTCGCCGCGCAATTTTTTCTCCTCCGGAAACGACGCGCGCTTTCTTCCGGGGGCGCGCAGTTGCGCGTTTTACCGATCAGATAGAATCGATTCAATGGAATGAGATCGTTTTGTCCGGTGCTGGGCGCTCCCAGCGAATCGCGCTGCCGGAACCGGCCGACGAAAGTCTGAAACGATTGAATACCGCCATGCGCGAGAGCGCCAATTTCGCTGATTTTCTTCGGACGCTGGACGCGATTTAAAGGGCAGGCATTTGCGCGGTGGATTCGCAAATGGTCGCAGCTCTTTTCATCTTCGGGCTGCGCTTGCACTGGAGGGAAGCGCGCCATCGTGTCCCAGATGCCCTGGCTCGGGCGGCCCGTTGTCCTCCAAGCCTAATGCGTCGAACGCATCCGAAACGCGGATCACTTTCGTTTTTAGTGAGAGGGATAATTATGGGAATAAGAAAGCTTTTAAGCGTCGCCGTGCTTCTGGCGACTTCACTTCTCGTTAACGCACAAGCGGCCGCATTTACCCAGGTCATCGTTTTCGGCGATAGCCTTTCGGATGATGGAAACATCGCGCATCGGGTGCGTGACACGATCGGGTTCAGTTATCCGAGTAGTAATTTCAATTACAGTGATTACCGGTTCACCGACGATACCAACACGTCGCCCGCAGCAAATTTGTATGTCGGTACCTGGCACGAACAACTGGAAAAAACGTTTTTGGGATTAGCACTCGCGAAGAACAGCCTCGATGGAGGAACCGATTACGCATTTGGCGGCGCTACCACCAAAGACGGGACGCAGGATCGCACCATCATCAATAACCCGTTTCCCTTCGGCGGTGGCGATTTCACCATCACCATCGATAACATGGGCAAACAAATTAACGATTATCTGGCCAGCCACGCCACGGACGCCAATGCCTTATACATTCTTTGGGGCGGCGGCAACGATCTCTTTGATGATCACAG
>QHPM01000057.1 GCA_003219095.1 Verrucomicrobiota bacterium | reverse complement strand
CCTGCGTCACATCCGGGGATAAGGCCCTTTGGCGGCAACTTCGCTTCACTAACTCACCAAGGCTGCGCCAGTTCAGCGGACAGGCCAGGGCATTCAACCGTTCCACGAACTCGATCAGCCGGATGCAATGATCGCGGCAGAAGCCATGATGAATGACGACAATCACCGGTTTCCCGAGCAAGCTGTCGAAGGCAAAGTTTTCGACACCGCTCCAGGGATATCGTCGTGTGAACAACGCAAAATTGTCGTAGGACATGATGGCCGTGTCCCACACATCGGCAACCGTAATCGGGCGGGGATTTCTATCGGAACTGACGGTATCGTTGTTAACGGCAGCGATGAGATCTGTTCGTTTCAATATTCTCATGGCCGCTTCGGAGAAAACGCCTTGCGGGAAGACCATTACCCGGTCATGAGCAAGACCGGTGGCAGCTTCATGCTGGTCCATTCGTTCAAGCGCTTGTCTTGTCTTTGCGTAAAGATGATCGGAATCGTCGCTCCCAAACTCTGCCTGCGTGTGCGCGCAGCCGTGCACCGAGATTGAGTAATATTCCGGGTTCTCTCGGAAAAGCCGGGTGACGCTCGAATCACTTCTGCGCCAGTTCCACGGAATGAATGCGATGTTGGTAGAAAACTTATAGCGCCGCATGAATGATAGCAGCTCGCGGTAGTCGACAAATCCATATGTCGGCCTCAGGAGAGGATCATCGATTGTCAGACAGGCGCTTCTTTCGGGCGCACTCCAGCATGTAGCCGCGAAGGCCCATTTGAGGTAAAGAACCGGAGGTATCGCTTCCAGGACATGGTGCCGGACGTCAAAGGTACCATCGGGCAAATCATGCTCTAGATCTATGATGCTCGCGCCCGAAGACAGGAACACTGGGACGCTTTCATATTCACGTCTTACAAAGACCGGGCCGCGATCTGACGAAATAATTTCGGTGCTCTGGTCCTGCGAGGCGAATGTTAAATCAACCTGCGAATCGTCCGGTGCGATTCGGATGCCGGCCATTATTCCACAAAAATCAGGCAACTTATCCGAAATGGCGAAACCGCCGCTGTATGGACCTGGACGTGTCTTTACCATTTTGTCCAAAGCCGCGATATCATCCCCCGCGTAAACAAAGGCGGAGTGAATCTGTTCACGCCATCGCCGAGCCCGGTCAGAATCACGACCGACGTCTGCCATTAACGCAACGAAGTGATCTGATGAACAAAGGATCCTTGAACCGGACCCATTAATGCTCTGGTCACTCAGGAAATCGGGGAGGGTCGAGGCTCGCCAGGAAACGCCAAAGAAGTCCAGCAATTTTCCCAAATTACTGCCTTGCGATGACAAACCATCGCTGCTTGCCAATAAGATTGCTTCTTCGCTCAAGATGGAGGTTGGGGGGAGACGGAAAATGTCAGCGAATAAGAGATTCGTTTTAGGACGGCTTGCGCGCTACGACCAAAGCGCGCATGGCCCGGGACGGTGCCACCACATTCAAAACAGGAGATAGTAAACGTGTAATACTGCAAAGAAGTTTCCCGGACGAATGAGGCACCCAGCAAAAATGCTCTTTTCGCTCAACCTTGAAGCCGATCTTGATAAAGGGTTCAGCGTACTCTTCCAAGGAGGCAACATAACATTCCTCTTCCTTTGCCCCGCGAAGCCGATTCCTTAAATCGCTCCGAAAGAGCGGGAATCGATTGTTCATATCTATAACCACACAGACTCCGCCAGGCGCGAGCAATTCGAAAATGTCTCTCGCACAATCTAGCTCTTTACCGGCATCATGACAGTATCGGATAGTATTGACGCCAAAGATGAAATCAAACGCGCCCTGTAGCTGCAATTTCTCTTTTTTCAGAGCGATCGAAAGATCGGTCACCAAGGTCTCATTTTTTGCCTGGTGAAATTCCAGCCGCTGAAGTTGCTCCTGGCCGAGGAGCTTTTGAGCGTCCCGCTGCGCCGCTTCAATCAGCACCGGCGAAAAATCAGTCCCAATTGCCTGTTCAACCCGGATTCCCTTCCGATCTAAGACGGACATGAGATGAAGCAGGTTCATCCCGCCACCACAACCGAACTCGAGAATCCGGAGCCCGCGTTTTTTTCCCTGATCCGACAACAAGTCGAGAGCGCGCAGATAGACGTCCTTGTAATCGTGATCGAGCAGGTAGCTGATGCCATAGCCAGCCGTCGCACGTGTATATTTTGATATTGCTTCCGGAGAAGTGTACTCCTTGAAAAATTCGGCCTGGAGCCGATGCCCCGCATTAACTGCGCCTTCGGGGTTACTACTCACCATGAACAATTGAGGCTCGTGCATACAATTTCAAATATCATCAGAGATTGCCGCGATTGTGGGCCGAAGCGACGCGAAAGTTATCCACCTTTTTAAACCGCAAGACAGCACCCAAGATTGCCCTCAGTTTTTTCATCTGTTCTCGCCGGTGAAAAGACATCAACTCACGTGAGATTGGTCTCTTCGTCCGCCGCAAGGCAGCCCAGCAATACCCCGCCAGCAACGCGAAACCACCGACTGGATGTTTGGCGCCTCGATAACAGACGCGAAACAGCTGCCATACCGGCGAGCCGCCCAGATAGTAGTCTTTTTCGCCGTACGAGAAGAGTGATGCAATTATACCCCGTTCAGCAGTGCCCAGAGAGCGATAATGATGAAACCGCTTCTCTGGAAACGAACATGTCTTCCACCCTTTCATCCGAGCAGTCGTGACAGCGATCCAATCGATTCCCCCGGCCGGATTACCGATGTAGCCGCCGATTTCCTCGAAGCACTGGCGCCGAAACAGCTGACACCCACCGGCGACGTGGTTTTCGCCTTCAAAGCTATCCTTGGCGGAGTCGTAACCATGCTCTATGAAGGGCGTTCCAGCAACCCCCAGCCTAGCATCTTCAGAGAATTTCTGCATCAAGAATTCAAGATAATCGGGATCGAACGATAGGTCCGCGTCCAGGTTGCCGATCACGTCAAAGGGAAGGGACGAAACTCGCTCAAAGCCAATATTAAACGCGTTGACTTTGGCAGCGAAGCTCCGATCTACGCGCTGGACACGCTGGACCAATTCGATCCAAGGAACCCGCTTGCTATAAGATTGGACAAGTTCCGCTGTCCGATCCGTTGAACCGTCATCAACAATAACCCATCGTTCCGGCAATAGTGTCTGGGTCACCATTGAGTCGAGTGTTTTCGTGATGAGCCTCGCCTCGTTTCTCGCGGGGGTGATCAAAACGTATTTCATGGTCAGCGGTCACCGCTGGAACGTAGCGCCTCAGGTTCCGCGGTCTTTGGTCGATCTGAGGCAAGAGCGAAATCGTCAACCACGATCCCACCGATGCCCCTATGGTTGACTGGCTTCTTACCGGAGTAGACCTGAGCAAAGATCTCGTCCATTATTCGGGCCGTCAGAACAATTTCACGGTAAGGAATTGGGGGTGAGTCTTGCTCCGCAATACTCTTATAAAAGCGTTCGATTAATTCCTTCATTCCAAAGTCCTGGTAAAGCCGTCGCCGAATGAAATCAGACAGATTTAGCCCTGCGTTTCTAAGATGTTCGCAAGCTTCATTGAACGAAGGGATAACGTACGTAAGATAGCTTTTGTAAGGCTGGCTCCTTTTTCGAGTAAGACTTCCGGTAATGATATCGGCGACCATAGAATTAGCCGGGCCGTAAATGCGCAGTTGATTGGTAGTTTTGATTCCAGTCGAGAAACAGAAGAACGCGGTTGTGCCGCTGGCGTCTCGAAGTACCACCCGCAACTCGTCCAAAACGTCCTCGACTCCCAATTGCGAAAGGCGTGCACTTTGATGAGCTGTAGCGACAAGCACACTGACTTCATCGTCGAGAAACTCAGCCAGTTTCGCGATGCCGTGGCTGATAATATTATGAAACAACTGCCCGGGCAGCTGTCGCACCCAGTGCTCGCGGTTTCCAAGCACAGGCCCAACGTAACTTAAATCACTCAGATCGTACGACCAGTAGCTCTCGAGATGGACCGGCTTTCCTCCCAAAAATCCTTGTTTCACCAGACGGCGCATTTCCAGCATCTCAAGAGTGAACTGATAGTTATGCCCAACCGTCATCCTGAGGCCACGACTATCTGCGAACTGGATAAGCTCTTCTGTTTCGTTTGCTGTGACGGCAAATGGCTTTTCAACGTAAACGTGGCTTCCAAACTCCAGGCATTGCCTGGCAAGCGAGAAATGGCTCTGGGGCGGAGTCGTGATGTGAACCACGTCCGGCTCGCATCCACGTAGCATTTCATTCAAATCAAAGAAACATTCGGGAACATTGAATCGCTCAGCCAGTTGCCTGGCCATTAACAACTCTCGATCAACCGCCGCGACAATCCGGCAATCCGAAATCCGTTGGATCGCATAAATGTGCTGATCGGCTACTTTGCCGCAACCGACGATAGCTACGCGAAGCATTTACGACGAAGTCCCCGGTTCAAACTGATTCAAGAAAGAAGCCATTGCGTCCTTTATATTGACCTTCGGACTCCAGCCCAAACGCCGCTTTAGTTTCTCGTTAGAGTAACAGTTCCCCTTCCATTCCGCTGCGCAGCGTCGGCGATTAAACACGGGCGGAAGCTGATTCTTTGATAACACGGAGTATTTTTCCCACAACCAACAAAGACTATACGTCAACGGGTACGGAATTGAGACAGAAAAACTTGATGTCCTTTTCCGATAGGCGCGCAGGAACTCTTTGCTCGTGAGTAAGTCATCATCAACGACGTTGAATATTTCGCCGTCAACACCGGGCGTAATTCCCGCCAGGACAATGGCCTCTGCACAGTTATCGACGAAGGTTAATGGAAGACGGTTTCGGCCACCCAAATGGATAAAAAATCCAAAAGTATTGATCCCTATTCGACCGCTAAGCTCCTGCTTTCCTGGCCCGAAAACGGCTCCTGGTCTCAATATCACATAGGGCAGCCCGTATTGCTTTCCATACTGCCTGACCAGTTCTTCCTGTTTAAGTTTTCCGAAGCCATAAGCATCGCAACGCTCCTGCGGTGAATCTTCCAACGGGCATGTCTCATTCAGTACTGTGCCTTTTTTTAAGCCGAGCGCAGAGTAGACTGCGAAAGAACTTATATTGACAAACCGTCCTGGTCTGCCGTGTTCCAAAAAGGCCTTCATCAAATTGCGTGTCGTAAGAGCCGAATTCATAAACGCTCCGGCAA
>QHPM01000353.1 GCA_003219095.1 Verrucomicrobiota bacterium | reverse complement strand
TGTTCCTTCACAGCGCGACTAATCTCCAGCGCGCATTCCACCGGATCTTCCGGGCTGTGATAGAAAATCAGCGCCATGCCGTCGCCGGTGGCGAGTTTCAGCAATCGGTTTTCGCTTTCCGCTTTGCGATATTCGTCCGTCGATTGAACGATGTGATTGAGTTTCTCAATGGCCGCCCGCTGATCGTCGCTCGCCATTTTAGAATAGGCGACGATGTCGACAAAAAGGACGTGCGCGATCTCGAGCGCAATCTCCTTTTTGACTTCGGCAGCCATTTGTTTGCACGAATAGTGCGCAATTCCTCCGCTTACAGCAAGCTAGGAGCGGCAACCGGAGGTCAGAGTGTCAGAGGTCGGAGCGAGGCGACGATTTTCAAAGCCGGATCGCCGCGGAGCCGTCGCATTCAAACCTACTTACGGGGTTCTGTGGCGCTGCGCGGTTGGGTCGTAGCACCATCAGCAGTACGATATTCGCGCAACTTAGCGAGCTCGCTGCGCGAGCCGTCGGCCTTCGCCGTTTGCTCAATCAGCTTGGCGTAATAGTGGTCTGCCTTTTCCTTTTCTCCAATCTGTTCCGCTGCCTGCGCCGCGCCATACAGACCTCGGAATCGTCCTGGATAGATTTTCAGCGCAGCCTCAAACTCCCGCTCCGCTTCCTTCGGCCGATCCAGTTTCAGCAGCAAATCGCCCAGTTGTTCCCGGGCCGGGACCAGCGCGCCGGGCGAAACGGGATGTTTGCCGAGAATGTCTTCCGCATCTGCCGCGCGGCGCAAGAGATTAACGGCCTCGTCTTTCTTACCTTCGCTGTAGGTAACCCAGGCTGATGCTGCCTGGATTTGCAGGTCGAGCTGTCTCTTGAAATAATCAAGTCTCGGATCCGTCGATGAATCGCGCAATTGCCGCATCCGATCGATCGCCTTGCGCGCACCTTCAATGTCACCGGCATGCGCTTGTCCGAGTGCGTGAGAATATTCAATAAGGCCTTCGAATGACGGATAAGAAGACCAGTGCGGCAATTTCGGAACAGGCAGCGTCGCCGCCTCGGACCAGGCATTGCGCTCGAGCGCGTAACGCGACGGGATGGCGGCCAAAGCGTAAGCCGCGCTGAATTCGAGCTCGGGATTGGTTTTCCGCACGGTGCCGGCGAAATCCACGATCTCCTTCGCCTTGTTGTCCTGCCCTTCCTGTAAATAGGAGTAAGCCATATAATCGAGCGCGTGCAGTTCTTCTGCTTCGGTCGCCTCGCGGTGCCGCTTCGCAGCGTAAGCGCGCGACGCCTCGGCAGAAGAACGATTGGCCGCAATGGATTCTTCCCACATGCCAAGGCGCGTAAAAATGTGTGATGGCATGTGCAGAGCATGAGGAACCCACGGTGCGATGGAACCGTAACTCCGGGCCGCGGCCAGTCCGCGCTCAGCCAGCACCGGGTAGTCATAGCTATGAATCAGATAGTGAGCGACGCCGGGATGGTTGGGATTTTTTTTCCACAGCTTTTCGAGAATACCAGCGGCCTTAAGTTGATTGGACAACGTCGTGTCAGTGGGATTTGCATAACCCACTGCCAGAACCGCCAAGGCGTAAAAGGTCTGCGTTTCAACGTCGTTGGGATACTTCTCGGAAAGCTGGCGCATTGCTTTTTCGTAAGCGATCACACGATCACGCGGCCCCACCGGTCCATGACAAGATTGCCCGACCTCGCCCGTGGCGGGACTATCCGGCGTGTTGTAGTACGTATTCAATGCGGTGATAAAGCCGCGCTCGCGATCTGTCCCAGCCTTCATTGCCATGGCCTTCTCCGCCGCCGCCTTGCCGGCGCTCATTTCGTCGGGAGTCGGAGGCGTCCAGATCGGATGCCACCACGTCATGGCGATTCCCCATTGCGCCATCGCACAGTTTGAATTGTTTGCCGCGACCTCGGTGAAAATCCGGCGCGCTTCCTCATAAAAGAAGGAGTGCAACAACGCAACGCCACGGACGAATTCCGACTGCGCGTCAGGCGCGCATGACACCTTAAAATCCACTGTCCCGGCCGCTCGCAAATCGCCAGGTGCGGGGACAGCTGAGCTTTCGGCGCCGACAGCTTTCAGACCGCCGATGAGAATGGCGACAAAAGTCGCGCCGCCAAGAAATGCTCGAATGCACATGCGAAAGCCTCGTCGAGGCTGGCACAGGCGGCGTAAAGCTGCAAATTTGAAAATAATTTTGCCGCTCCGCTTTCCTTTGATGCGGTGCATTTAGCCCGGAGGGGCTGAATGCAGTGCGCAACCTGCGTACACTAGCGATGACCGAGATCCGAAGCTCACGGGCATCGCGGGCCGCACCTAGGTCACGAATGGGTGGGACAAAGAAGCGTTCGTTTTGTCGAGGACAACTCCGGGTTAGCCTAAGGACTTGCCGTGCGAGATGCGTGCGCTGCCCAGAAATCTCGCTAGGATCATCGAACTCCAGCCATGGCACGACTGCACGAATATCAAGGTAAGGCCATTCTCGCGGAGAACGGATTCAAAATTCCGCGCGGTCGCGCCGCCTCAACCGCTGATGAAGCGGTGTCGGTGGCCAAGGAACTCTTGGACCAGAAGGGCAGCGAAGTAGTCGTTAAAATCCAAGCTTGGACCACTGGGCGAGCCGGCATCGGAGGCGTCGCTTTCGCGAAAAAGCCTGATGTGGCTCGTGGCCACGCAGCACGCATGCTGGAAATGAAAGTAGGACAGTTTCCGGTCGAAGCGGTGTTGGTTGAAGAGAAGATTGCGATTGAGCGCGAATTTTTTCTTTCTTTCGCAATTGATGACGCTACTCGTGCGCCGACGATTATTTTCGCCCCCGGCGGCGGCACCGGAATCGAAGAGCGCGCCGCCTCAACGCGGTCTATTGCGTGCGATGTGACTCGCGGACCTGAGGAGTCAACAGTCGCCGAGGCGACTGCGTCGTGCGGCCTTTCATCGGCGCACGCGACGCAGCTCGCTGATTCGATTCAATCCGCTGGTCCTGGCCAAGGATGGGCAGTTCGTCGCCGCCGATTGCCGTATCACAATTGATGATTACGCCGTAGCCCGGCATCCGGAACTGAAAATCGAAATTGCGCGCGAGTTCGATCATCCGCCTACCCCCCTTGAACGGGTGGCCTACGCGGTCGAACAAAACGACCATCGCGGCACATTTTATTTCGCGCAGTTGGCTACGGCAGCGGCGAAAGATTCCAAAGGCTTGGTGGGTTTTCACGGCGCCGGTGGCGGCGGATCGATGATGTCGATGGACGCCATCGTAAACGTCGGATTCACCATCGCTAATTTCACCGACACCAGTGGCAATCCGTCTGCGTCCAAGGTGTATCGCGCCAGTCGAATCATTCTGGCTCAGCCTGAGCTGGTGGGATATTTCGGTTCAGGGTCCGGTGTTGCGAGCCAGGAACAATATTGGTCTGCCTACGGACTGGCCAAAGCATTTTGGGAACTCGATCTAAACGTTCCCGCCGTGATTCGTTTGGGCGGAAATACTGAAGATCGCGCGGTGGAAATTTTGCAGCGGATGTCGCGGCTGCTGAACGCATCGATCGAGGGCTATCGTAAGATGGACGCGCCAGCCACGATTGCCGCGCGCTTTGCCGAACTTGTCACGGCCGGCAAGGGAGCAAAATGGAAACCCCGCGCTCCGCGTGTGCCAAAGTTCATCAAGGATCCATCAGTCACCACGATTCCGGTGAAAGGTGGGCGGGTATGGATCGACGGCGCGCACTGGCCGGAAATTCGCGGCGTGGTCGAGACCCATTCCGGCGGATTGATCGTCGATCGTGCCGGAGGACCCGTGTCATCACTGCCAGGTGAGGAGTTCGCAACCAAAGATTCTGAATTACTCGCGTGCGACGTCGAGTGTCGGCTCGCCGGAGTGGAAGGATTTTACCTGGAACTCGATATCCCTGGGTTGGACGAACTGATTGGAGGCACGCGCTGATGGCAATTTTGATCGACGAGACCAAGCGCGTTCTGGTGCAAGGCATCACGGGTCGCGAAGGGCGGGCGCGCACCAAGCTAAT
>QHPM01000056.1 GCA_003219095.1 Verrucomicrobiota bacterium | reverse complement strand
TTACCCGCACAGGTGTCATCAGCCAAAGCATTGGATGGTTTAAAGAATCGAGTCGAAAAGCCCGAGGACTATCACCTCTTTGTCACGCAGCAAAACTTCGCTGTCTTCGGTGAAAGCACAAAACGGGGAGCGATCACTCGAAATTGCTTGGAGAGCATTGCTCGCACTGATATTGAGCTGCCGGAGTGGTTTCGACGCTCAAATGGAGAGCGAATCACGATGGGACAATTACCGGGAGAGACTTACTGGCAAAAGTTGCGCAGCCGCTTGTCCGGTCGCGAGAATTAAGCGGTAAAACGTTACCACGGGCTAAATAGTACGAGTCGCGGCTAGTTGGCGAACTACACCCTGTCTTCTCTCCGGGGAGCGCACGCGCCTCGCGTGCTGGCGATGGCGCCCTCGCCATCGCGAACTTTTCCTTCCCAGAGCATTGCGGCGGGGCGCCCCGATGAGCACGCGATGGCGCGTGCGCTCCCCGGATTCGGTCGCCGCGCCGAGCGCCTTGGACAGTTGCCAGGCGTCTCGCGGCCCACATCCACCACCTTGCGTCACCCTAAACACATGCTCTCCAGAAAGAGAGGCGGTTCCTTCTCCCGATGGGAGAAGGTTAGGATGAGGGCATTCTATGGGGATTTTCGCCGCGATTAAATTTTGAGACGATCTTCGGTTGTTTCCTGCCAGCGATGAATCTCGTCTCTCCCGCGCCCGATCACCGCGTCGTACTTGCCTGTGTAATAGAGATTGTGCGCTTCAATTGGATCATCCTTCAAGTTGTATAGTTCATTCAGATCCCGATCTCGAAGACAAAGTTTCCAGCCATCGCTCGTCACTACCGCGCGCGTCGATTCCTCCATCGCCCGTTTTGCCTGCCGGCGCGTTGCCAGCGAGCTTCGTTTGACCGTTTTCTCCCGGTTCGGCGACCATTCCATAAAGATGCTTTGTGGCGGCAGCACTTCCCCCTTGAGCAACGGAACACGGCTTTGTCCTGGACAATGAGGTGGTTTGGTGTGACCAAGCAGCTCCAGCAGGGTTGGCAAAAAATCGATGTGACTGATTGGTTGATCGATTCTCATACTGCGGCGCTGTCCAGGCATCCGAATCAAATAAGGCACCCGCGCTGCTTCTTCGAACATCACTTCCTTTCCAAAAAGCTGATGCGCGCCAAGGCAGTCACCATGGTCGCTCGTGTGCACGATAATCGTCTCGTCCATTAAGCCGAACCGCTCCAGACAGCCAAGAATAGCGGCGATGCTTCGATCAACCAGCGTTACCAAACCTAGGTATCGCTGTCTGATCCCGCGGTATTCTTCCGGAGTAATACCAGCATAATAAAGTTGCGGCAGCCGCGCTCGATCAAGTATCGCGTGTGCGTGTTGTCGCTCACGGATCAGACGGTACCTCAACGGAACCTCATCCGTCGGAGGAGTTAGCGCCGTTTCATCCAAGTCCACTTCAGCAAGGGAATGTTCCTCATTGAACGGTCCGTTGTAAGGTGTGTGTGGTTCGACAAAAGCGACAAAAAGAACAAATGGATCGCGATGATGCTGCTCGATGAACTGGCAGGCATGGTCTTCCAGAAATTTTGGCTTCGATAACTCGAGGGGAAGCGTGCTAATGAAACGGCGCGAGAACATATTGTTTGGGCGGTCGGGAGCTATCCCATGGCTGATCAGAAAACGGCTGTAGTCGCTCACATCTTCGGTCGAAACCCAATCGCGAAAACCGCGTTGGGGGGAGGCATCCCCGCCCAGATGCCACTTGCCCATGTAAGCGCAGTGATAGTCTTTATTCTCTAGTAGTTCGGCGAAGGTAGGAAAGCGCTGCTCCAGTGGAACGCTGTTTCTGGTGCAACCGGTAGTATGCGGCCACAAACCGCTCAGTAAGGAGGCGCGGGAGGGCGTGCAAATCGGCTGGGTCACATAGGCGCGCTCGAAGATGACCGACTCGGAAGCCAGTTTGTTCAGGGCCGGAGCGTGAACCTTTCTTCCTCCGTAACAGGCCATGGTATCGGTTCTTTGCTGATCCGGGAGAAATACGAGCAGGTTCGGCGGGCGCATCGATTCTTTCGGCTAATCAAACATAGTTCATCGGGTTCGCTAGCCAGCAAATCCATTCGTACGCTAGGCCCATCCGGCAATAATGACCCGGCGAGGGGGCCGCGCTCGTCAACGTGCTGCAGCAGATATCTGGAGCACTTGCGCGCAAAATCGGAGTGCACTAAAACTACTCAAGATGTGGCCCGCGGTTTCTCCACATGTCAGTTATTAAGACCGGACTCGGTCAGTTCTGAATGATCCTATGAAGAAAACTCATGATCAATTGCTTAAGATGGCGAAAGCCGCAGACCACGACCAGCGACATGCCACTGTTGTTGAATGCCTGAACGCGGCATCTATTCGGAGTGACGGGTTGTCCTCTTCCTTCAGCATACGGCTGGCTGACAACCTTCGATTAATCGGTAGATTTAACGATGCTAGGAAAATCCTGCGGTAAATTGGGGAGATTCCTGAAAGTAAAACGTGGTTACTAAACGTGCACCGGGGCCAAATCGAATTCGACGCAGGTAATTTTCAGGCCGCAGCGCAGCATTTCGAGATCGCACTAAAGCAGAACCGGGACTCTACCATCCCGTATGTATATCTAGCGAAGGTATATGTCAGAATGCAGGAAGATAGCAAAGCGATCGAGATTCTGACGGCAGGGCTTAAAGCCGAGGGAGATCTTGACGAAGTTTATCTCAACCTCGCATATAGATATCGAGCTTGCGGCAAGTATCGGCTCGCAAAAGAAGCACTCGTGAATGCGCTCCGGATCACGCCCGATTATTCGGAGGCGAAAGCCGCATTACGCGATATCAATTCGGTGCTCCAAATGGTCAACAAAGCGAAATAGCTGCGTGACGCAATCCTGAAAGAAATCCCGCGGTCGTGGAAAGGCAACTAGGGCAAGCATGATGGGTCGAGTCTAAATTCCTTGACAGATTGCACCGACCAAGGCTAGGGAAGATGATAGCCTTCTTACCAGATGAAGATCTGGCGGCTGTGAGTTGGCCCGTTTGTCGTGCTAGGATTCGTTCAGCTTATGGCCGAAAGCCCTTCGCCCCGACGCGGTATTAATACAGTTTTGGCCGCGCACGATCAGCAGCTGCTCGACCTCCCTGCGGTTGTTGGCGTTTACTTCGGAGTCCTGGCAGATGGAAAAACACCGTGCCTCAAAGTGATGTTAGCGCGACCCGCGCCGGAAAGCGAACGCAAGATCCCGCGCGAAATCGAAGGTTATCCGGTGGTCACGGAAATTTCCGGCGAAATTCGCCCACTTCGTCCCTAAAACGATTAGCGGCGCAAAACGGAATTTTGAGTAGCGGATGCGAACAAGGGGCGAGGCTGCTGACGGCTTGCGATCGGCAACGCGGTGCTCTTGCAATGCCGCATTTTTGTCGCCGCTTGATTTCAATGGCCCCTTTTGTGGAACGGCCGGCGCGGCCGCCGGTCTTTGGGGCGTCGGTAATGCAGGTGAGCTAGACGATTTCCACGGCCAATAACGTGGCCGCGGGAAGTCGTCGCCGCCATCGACCAACAACATAGAACAAATTAGACCGCCGCAGGCAAAGAGACCGATGACGAGCGCGAGTCGCATGGAGTGATAACGCTGTGGACGATGGTGCAGAAGAACATAGGCGGCTGGTGGAAAAGAAGGATCCGGCAGCTTGGGCGGCTCCTGCTGAATGCGAAACAGATCAATATCGCCAGAAAAACTTTCGTCGGGGGGCTTCATGCAAACATCAGCCGTTGTCAATCTTAAGCAGGTTTTGTTCCGTTTCTGGAGTTAAAAGAGCGCCGGATTACAGACATTTTCCGTCTGTAGGGCAAGCGCTCTCGCTTGCCGAGATGGATGAATTCGGCAGGCAGGAATGCCCACCCTACACTTTTCGGAAAAAAGGGTTCGCCTCGTAAGCAGTTCAATTCAGCCGATCATCAAAGCCCAACCGGATGCCGGGCTTCGAAGCCGGACGGACCGCGAGCTCTTGTTTGCCAGCGCGGCGCCCAGCGATACCTCGGGCTGTCGCCCGGGGTCGTATCCAATCGCAGACCCGCGATAACCGCGAAGGTATGCCCATTCCGAGCGTAGACCGTGATCCATCTACCCTGACCCCGTTCGCCATAGCGACGAAAATCTGATGAGCTCATTGGTGATGAAATTAATCCGGCACCGCCAAGGGCATAGGAAACCGTCCCCGAACAATCGTAACCGCTATCATAAAATGATCCGTGGCCGCCGCCAAAACGATATGGCTTTGAACGCAATTGATTTGCCGCCCAAATTGCACGCTTCACCGCAAACGGAGCATCGGCTGGAGCCAGGGCAATTCCATTCCACAATGCAGCATGGGAACTAGCTATGGTTGGTCCGCTCTCGGGAAAAGTAGCTCCGTAAAGTCGACTGCCACAGAGTATCGGTGCCAGAATTAGAAAAATGACGGGCCTCATCCATTCTTGAATAAAGCTAGGGATATGCCAGCACCTCGAGACGCCCGCGACCGCCTTAACTAGATCCGCGCAAGCAGGATTTAAAGATTCGGCGATGAGAAAGCCGCGAAATTGGAAATACCTGAACTGCGGTTAGTCATTTAGTGATTGAGCGATCTCGCTGCCGGCGAGAGATTGGTAATGTCCAGGTCAATCGCAACGATAGTCGGCAAGCCCGAAAATTTACTCGGCTTAAACTGTTCCGGTTGAAGATTGT
>QHPM01000055.1:5206-7136 GCA_003219095.1 Verrucomicrobiota bacterium | reverse complement strand
ACGAAAGCTGATTTTCTGACCGCGCTCCATGACAAGGGCGAAAGCGCGAGCGAGATCGCGAGTTTTGTGCGGGTACTGCTGGAACGCGCGGTGCCCTTGGAAATTGAGGAGGTTGGCGGACCGATTATCGATGTTTGCGGGACAGGCGGCGACGGCATCGATCTATTCAATGTCTCGACCGCAGTAACTTTCGTCCTGGCGGCAGGCGGGGCGACGGTGGTGAAACACGGCAACCGCGGCGTTACTTCGCGCAGCGGCAGCGCCGACGTGCTGGAAGCGCTCGGGGTCGCAATTGATCTCGAGCCGGAGGATTTGCGCGAATGCATCAAACGGCACGGCTGCGGATTTGTTTTCGCGCGAACCTACCACCCGGCGTTTCGGGCGCTGGCGGAAATGCGGCAGGGACTGGCCAGAAAGCATCAACGCACAATTTTTAACCTGCTTGGCCCGCTCTTGAATCCCGCGCGACCAAAACGCCAGCTGATTGGCGTTTTCTCTCCTCACCTGACAATGCTGTTCGCCGATGTCCTGCGGCAACTCGATTGTGAGCGGGCCTGGATCGTTAGTGGAACCGCGGTGGACACCCTGACCATGGATGATGTCTCGACGATCGGGCCGACGGTAGTTGCGGAAGTCAACGCGAGGAAAATCACCTCCGCCGTCCTGGATACCCGCTGGCTTGGGATTCCGCAGGCAACATTGCCAGAATTGACTGGTAGCGATGCCAAAACAAACGCTGAAACGATCACACGAATTCTCGCGGGCGCGGAGGCGGGGCCAAAGCGTGACTTGGTGATTGTTAATTCGGCGGCGGGATTTGTCGTGGCGGGTTTGGCCAGCGACATGAATGGGGGAATCGCGATGGCGCGCGAGCAAATTGCATCCGGTCGCGCGGTGGAAAAATTGAAAGCGTTGCAAAATTACGTCGCCTGACGGCGAGGGGCGAATTTGCTGGCACACCGTGGCGCAAAGTAGGCCAAGTCGCCTATTCTCTTGGAACAGTTGTAGCTCAGGGAAACATTGTAGGGCAGGCGCGCCCGCCTGCCGATTCGAGGTTCGGCAAGCGACACGCTTGCCCGACAATTCCGCCGCCGGAAAGGGCGGCAGCTATAGCTCAGAGAGGGTCGGCGCAGTAGACTAGATCGAGATTGCGCAGCAATGCGACGGCAAAGGAAAAGCGATCGATCGGGCCGTGGCGAGCGATTGCGAGTGAGGTTGCGCGTCCGCGGAGTTCTTCGGGGAAATCGTGCGGCATTTGGTTTACGTTTACGCCAATCCCGAGAACGACGAGGTGCGGGGCGTTTGGTTGCGCGCGCATTTCTACCAACACCCCAGCGACCTTGCGATTCTCTAAGTAAATGTCGTTAGGCAACTTCACGGTAGCGAGGAGATGAAATTCATTCTGGATCGCTGTTGCCACTATTTGGGCTGTTCGTTGTGCCAATTCCACCGGATCGCTAATCGCAACCTTTGGCCGGAGCAGCACGGAAAACCAAAGACCCTTTCCCGCAGCCGATTCCCAGGCGTTGCCGCGCTGGCCGCGCCCGGCGCTTTGATATTCCGCAAAAACAACAAGGCCTTCCGGCGCACCACGGTTCGCCATTTGCAACACGACGTCGTTCGTCGATGTAGTTTGCTCGAGGACGATGACTTCGCGGCCAATCGTGCACCGGCCGAGCTGAGCGCGTAATTTCGCTCTGCTCAAGCGATCAGCTACCAACATGGGTGAGCTCGAGCGACAAGTCGATGGCGCGCGGCGAGTGGGTGAGCGCACCGACCGAAATGTAATCGACGCCAGTCGCAGCGATGCGACGCACCGTCCTCAGATTGATTCCACCGCTAGCTTCGAATTTAATATTATGCTTGCGACCGAGCGCAATCGCTTCCCGCATTTCCGCCGTCTCCATGTTGTCGAGTAAGATGACGTCGA
>QHPM01000055.1:0-5137 GCA_003219095.1 Verrucomicrobiota bacterium | reverse complement strand
CGCTGCCAGATGATTGTCCTTCACCAAAATCGCGTCGAACAAACCGAAGCGATGATTGGTGCCGCCGCCGGCGACGACGGCCGCTCGTTCCAGCGCGCGCAAACCGGGCGTTGTCTTTCGGGTATCCATGATTTTGGCGGGATTTTTTCCAATCGCCTCCACGTACTCATGGGTCAGCGTCGCGATGCCGGAAAGTCGCTGCAAAAAGTTCAAGGCGACCCGTTCTGCGGTAAGAATGCTCCGGGCCAATCCTTGGATTTTGAGAATGGTTTCGCCGCCAAGGACGGCCGTTCCGTCCGTCAGTTCCACGGAAATCTTTAATCCTGGATCAACGCGGCGAAAGACTTCCGCGGCCGTCATTGTCCCGGCAATAACGGCTTTTTCTCGCGGCAAAATGCGGCCGTAGGCGCGACTATCGTCAGGTACCAGCAACGTAGTTGTTACGTCCCCTGCGCCGATATCTTCGCGAAGCGCGAGATCGATCGGATCACCTTCACTCATCTTTGTGGCACCGGCGCTACCAGGGCGAAACCTCCCGCTGCCGTCCGGGCGCAGGCGTGACTCGGCATTGAGGAGTGTTTCACCAGGCTGTCTATCAAACGCGGCTGAAGACCTGGCGCAATGGGGGATTTTCAGATAATCGGGAATCCCCCCAAAAAAAAGATTCGGGCAGCGCACGCCAAGGAGAAACAGCAAATACAGCAACGTGCGACTACCCGAATCGCCTTAACCTGACTCCTTTGACAGCAGGCTTTTCGGGGCCGTTCGAAATTTCTCGGGTTTTTACGAAAAAATTTGGCTCCCTATAGCCTCAGCTCCGCTTGGACCGTGGCCGAGCGCCTTGCCGCTTCCTCCCGGACTTCCTGTAGAAGTGACTTAAACTCGCATTTTTCCAGGGCCGCGATCAATCCCGGGTAATCCGGGCGAATGCGGAGGCTA
The DNA here is from genome assembly GCA_003219095.1 of Verrucomicrobiota bacterium. Lineage (GTDB taxonomy): Bacteria > Verrucomicrobiota > Verrucomicrobiia > Chthoniobacterales > UBA10450 > AV69. The sequence continues at coordinate 4,198 of QHPM01000055.1, read as the reverse complement.
TTGATCGCCACTGGCAGTTCCGTCTTGCAATCAAGCTCGACCATTTTCCGGTTTTGCAGGATTTGCTCGCTCCCGTTATGCAATTTCTCCCGCGTCTTCAGGCTCTTTACCGCGGCAAGATTGGCCAGCAAGGCTTCCAGCCCTCCATGCTCACGAATCAGACCAGCCGCAGTTTTTCGTCCAATTCCGACCCCGGGAATGTTATCGACCGTATCGCCTGAAATCGCCAGCACATCGCCGATCAACCCCGGCGGGACGCCCCATTTCATCGTGACTTCATCCTCTCCGAGCAAGGCGAAGGCGTCTTTCGGCGAAGCTAGATCGGCCTTGGCTGTTGTGTAAACTTTCACGCATGGGCCGACGAGCTGATAAAGGTCTTTGTCGTTCGTCGCCAGTACCACCTCGATATTCTCCTTGCAGGCCGCGATTGAATAACAGCCCATCAAATCGTCCGCTTCGGTATCGGGCAGCGCGATATTGGCGAATCCAAGCAATGGCGTGATAGTGCTGCGGATAAAGTCCAACTGCGGGATCATCGGCCCAGGCATTTCCTTGCGCGTCTCCTTATAGGCTGGCTGCAGTTCCACTCGGCGCTGCGGTAAACCTTCGTCCCAAAAGACCGCCCCTAGTTGCGGCTGCAAATGTTTCAGCATCAGCCGCAGCGTTTTGGTGAAACCGAAAATGGCGTTGGTTGGTTCGCCGCGCGAGTTGCTCAGGTTCGGGATCGCGAAAAATGAGCGGTAAACGTAATAATGTCCGTCGATCAAAAGCAGTTTCATGGAAAAGAGAATTATTTCCGTCATCCCGAGCGAAAGTCGAGGGATCCCGTTGCATTACCTTAAAGGTTTCATTGCGGGATCCCTCGAGTTGCGCTCGGGATGACAGAGTTGCTCTTTCGCGATAAGTCTGTCTATGGCAGATCGATGGCTCGTACGCGTCGGCGAAAAGGAATATGGGCCGGTTGAGCTGGGCACGCTTAGCGACTGGAAACGTGAAGGCCGCTTGCTGCCGACAAATGAAGTGCGCCGCGAAACAGACAGCGTCTGGACCACGGCCAATACCATTCCGGAGTTGTTCGGCCCGCCGCCATTGCCAGCGGAGGCAGGTCATCCATTGGTTCGTCGGCGCAGTTTAGGCGAAATCATTCGGGACAGTTTCTGCATCTACAAGTCGGCGTTCCTGCCGTTTTTTGTTGTAACTCTCTTGATCGCGCTCCCGACGCTCGTGCTGGAGCTCACTAGTCCAGTATATGGGATTTTCCCGCAATCGGAAGGGACTAACGGCCTGACGCGGGCCAGGATCATTGCGTTGTTCGCTTTTATTGCGCTGGTGGTGGATTGGCCGGTCTTTCTTGCTGGTATCCAGATTGCCACCGTCGATGTGCTCGAAGGACGTAAAGTGCGGATAGGCGAACTGCTCCGACGGGCGGCCAATTTTTTCCCCCGTTTTGCCCGGCTCAGTCTCATTGTTTACGGAAGTTATTTCCTTTGTACCGCCATCCCAGTCGCGATTATCCTAAGCATTGCTGGCGAGAGTCCATCGATTCTCTCCCTTCTCCTGGCGCTCCTGATTTTGGCGGTGCAGGTGATAATGGTCGCGCGTTTGTGGGTGAACTTCCTCTTCTGGCAGCAGTCTGCTTACATTTCGAACCTCGAAGGCGCCAATGCATTGCGCGAAAGCAAAATGCTGGCACGCAGTCAACGCCGACCCCGGAAATCGACCCGTCCCCTTTGGCGCGGCGCTTTGCTCGCCTCGCTCTGGGTCGTGATCGCGCTTGGATTAAGCGCCGGTGCGGAAATTCCGCTGATTTTGCCGAAGTTGCAGGGCGTTTCGACTTCGTCTCCGGAAGAAATAATGAAAATGTGGCAGAATCTGAACGCGCCAAAGGTCGCCGATGCCATGTTAATCGGCAGCATGGCTATTAGCAGCCTGGTACGGGCGCTGATGCGGCCAATTCTCGGCATTGCGTTTGTCCTGCTTTATTTGGATGTGCGATCTGATTTCAGCGAAAGCGAGCTGAAGCCGCCGGACCGGACGTCCTCTTAAGTCGATAGGGTAGCGGCGGGCAGGTCGTCCGCTTTGAGCAGACTTAGCGGGCGACACGCCCACCGCTACACGATCGCAGTGTTTAGGAGATGGCTGAGATTCATCTCGAGTTTGGATCTTCGCGGACAGTGCTGTTCGATCGAAAAAAACCAAGGAGCCTTTCACCCAACGCGATTGCTTCCGTATTATTGCCTGAACGGGCTTTCGAAATTGATTCCTGAACGGTGCTGATCGCCTGACCAAAGTTTCCGGTCTCGGCATAAGCGGTAGCTAAAGTTGCGAGTAAGATCGGGCTGGTCCGTTTCGTCAGAGCGCAAGCGTGTTCGGCCAGACGCACCGCTTCGGGTCCGTCACGCAACTCCCCATTTGGGTGGGTAGCGAAGACCCAGGCAAGATCGTCCAGCGCGACGGTGGAGTCGGGCATCGAGGACGCTACTTGGTGAAGAACCTTGGCTGCATCAGGAGAATTAATGAGTGCGAGCAGGGCAAGATGAAGCTCCGAGCGTACTTCCGTCCATCCCGGTCTGATCAGGACAGAGTAAGCTAGCTGATCAAAAGCGTCGATCGAATCCCCCTTTCGCACCAGGGCCGCACCAAGCAGACGATGGATCTCGGCGCTATAAGGCGAAACGGCAAGTGCCTCGCGCGCGGCATCGACCGGATCCTCATTGTGATAGAACAGGGAAACCAACAGAAGCAAATGGGCATGAGCATTTTCCGGCGCGGACGCCACGGCCAACCGGGCTTCCTCAATTGCTTTCTCCAGCTTGTTCTGCTTGAACAATAGCGTTCCAAGTTCAAGGTGAGTTGCGCCATCCTCTGGCGCAAGCTGTGTTGCATGCTCGGCCTCGTCCAGAGCTTCGCTGGATTGTCTTGCATCCTCCAAAATGGTGGCCAGAGCTATTCTTGCTGCGGCATTAGAAGGATCGGCAGCCACCGCCTTTTTAGCTTCTGCTAGTGCAGCATCGGGCTTCCTATTGATCGAAAGATGCATGGCGGCGTCGGTATGTTGAGCTACCGGATTGTAAATCCAGAACGAGGCGAAGCTGTTCATCGCCCAAACCAATAATAGAATCCCAATTGATAATTGAAGAACTCTGGATCCGCGGGTGACGAGGTTCCAACCCAGTGCGGCAAAGAAACCAAGCGGGATGAGAGCACATAATCCATAAAATGCTTTTACCGATGCATAGCATGGGACCTTGAGATTGAAGTAGACCAATGCCATCGCCAGAGCCAGACAAAGGCCCAGCATGATAAAAACGTCTGGGCGCAGATCGCGAAACAGCTGCAAAGACGCTGCCACCGCACCTATTAGAAGCAGGGCTGTCGGCAATAGCGAAAGCAGATAGCCGGCGCACATCAGATCATAGTTCCAAGGCGGTCGAAGGACTAGATCCGATACTCCACTGCATAAGCCATCGCCCCACAAAGTAGAGTAGAGCCCGTCCAGGAATGAGGCCGTCACGCTAAATAACGGTCGGGTAAGGCTTTCTCCGAAGCGCAGGAAATAAGAGACCGTTCGATAGCCATCGTCCTGCCACCAGAAAAGTCCGGTCGTGGGGTCCCATCCGCCGACGAGCGGGCTTCCGAATTTCGAGACGCGAACATAATGCCAACTGCAGATCAACGCCGCGATCACGATCATGCTGCCAAGCGTCGTCGCCCACTTTGCAGGTGAGGCTCGTTCGCCGACAAGCTGCCTGACTAAAGCCAGGATAATAAACGGAACGGCCAGGACCGCCGTCGCCTTGGTCAACAACGCGGCGCCCATTAACACCCCGAGCAAGTTATAGCTTTGCCACGAGCTAGTCCCGGTTGTCGCGATCCGAAGCGCCAGATAAACCGAAGCAGAAACAAGGACTCCGGCCAAAGTCTCGTTAGTCGGGTAATGCGACATGTAAAGATGCATTGGGAGAAAGGCGGCCAGACCGGCACCAATCAGCTGAAGATTCGGCCGGGCGGGAAAAATCAGTCGCAGACTGGCGAAGACCAAACCGACCTGCGCGATTCCAGATAGCATCGTAAGGGTGCGGAGAAGTAAGATTGCCGATGGATCCGTAGTAGACAGATGGAGTAAGGAAAGGACAACGGCTGATATGAGGTAGTAAAGTGGGGGTTGGAACATTTCGATTCCCTGTGCGGGCAGGGG
>QHPM01000054.1 GCA_003219095.1 Verrucomicrobiota bacterium | reverse complement strand
AACAAGAAAGATCAGCGGAGCGCTGGGGAAACGCCCACCCCGAGTCCCGGCCAGAATTTAAATCCTTCGCCGAGCCCGGGAGAATCGGGAGAGAATCCATCGCCATCGCCGGGAGACAAAGCTGGTGAAAACTCGTCACCGAGCGCAACGCCCTCCGTCTCATCCGCCAAACCGCGCTCGGGTGAGATCAAAAGCGCGGGGGAGCCAAGCGACGAGCAGCAAAAGGAGCAAGCCGCCGAAGCCGAAGCGATGGAGCGTGGGGAGATGAGCCCGCAGCAGGCTGCACGATTATTGCAAGCAATGAAGGACGAGGAGGCGCGGGTGCAACTGGATGAACGCAAGCCGGTGCATCGTGTCTATAACGACTGGTAGGCGGAAGGTTGATGATTAATCGTTGATGGAGATGTCGATGTTCCGACGAGTCTTGCTCTCAGTTTTGCTCGCAAGCGCGACTGCGCAGTTTGCGCGTGGTGATTCGCCGAAAATAACCGCGGTGCTGACGAGCTCGGATGTCGTCGTGGGTGAAACGGTGCAGTTACAAATTCAAGTCGACAACGCTGGCCCATCGGTGAAACCGCCAAGCAACATCGATGTCCCGGGCCTGCAGATTCATTACACCGGCGAATCGACCTCGATGACGATGCGGAATTTTTCGATTTCTTCTTCGATCACCTACAACTACACGATTTTGCCGGAGAAGTCGGGAAATTATAAGATTCCGTCCCAAAGTATTCGAGCTGGTAAGGACAATTTGCAGACACCGGAACTAACGCTGCGAGTAGCGAACTCTCCCAGCGCGGCGGCGCGAGCCGGAAGCACTCAGGCGCCACCCGGCAATGCGCAAACTGGCGAAGATAAGATCGCTTTCGCCGAGCTGTTGGTCCCGAAAAAGACCGCCTATGTCGGTGAAATGATTCCAGTGGTAGTGCGGATCGGATTTAATTCGCGGACACGCGTTGCTGAGATGGCGCCGCCGCAAGTCAATGGACAGGGTTTCACCGTGCAAAAGTTGGGCGAAGGCGAGCGCAATCTGGAGAATATCGATGGGCGCAGTTATGTTGTCTTCAGCTATAAGACCGCGATTTCTGCAGCCCGGGTCGGCAATTTTCAAATCGGGCCGGTCGAACAGAAAGCGAATGTTCTTGTTCCACGGCGGAGCTCGGGCGTGCGACGCAAACCGTTTGATCCTTTTAACGGCGAAGATCCGTTCTCCGATCCTTTCTTTGCCCTGCCATTTGGAGGGCTGATGGAGCAACACGAGATCAACATCAAGAGCGAGCCGGTTTCATTGGAAGTAAAGGCGTTACCGACGAGCACGCCGCCGACTTTTTCGGGAGCAGTGGGGAATTTCTCAATGACAGCGGAGGCGAACCCGAAGCGGGTACAGATAGGCGACCCTATCACGATTAAGGCGGCGATCTCCGGACGCGGGAATTTCGACCGGATGAATGCGCCAGAGCTAAGTGATGAGCGCGGCTGGCACAAATATCCGCCATCATCGAATTTCAAGCAGGACGACGACGTCGGAATCAGCGGAACGAAAACATTCGAAATGGTGGTTTCACCTAACGAGAAGTTGACAAGTGTTCCGCCGCTGGCCTTCACTTATTTCGATCCGGCAAAGGAAAAGTACGTAACCCTGCAAAGCGAGGCGGTGCCGTTAATCGTGGAAGGAAATGCCCCGGCTGCCCCCACCATCGCTGGAACTACGCCAGGCGTGTCGGCCGCGCCCAGCCCAGGTGGAGAGCAAAAAACGCAAGACATTTTGCATCAAATCAACGAGCGCGGAAAAATCGTGCTCACCTTCGCGCCGCTTTATGCACAGAGGGGATTTTGGCTGGCGCAGCTTCTTCCGCTCACTCTCGCACTGGGGTTACTGTTTTGGAAAGTTCAAAATGTGCGCGCGTCCAATCGCGCAGCTCTGCGGGCCGCACAACTGAAGCACGAGAGGGATGAGCTGCTGCGCAAATTGCGTCGTGATCAGCTGGCGCCGCGAGAATATTTCTCCGATGCCTCCCGCGTGGTACAGCTTAAAGCGGCGCTCAAACAAATGAACATCGAACCGGCAACGGTGGATGCGGAAACCGCCGCGCGAGTGTTTGACCTGAATGCGGAACAAAGCGAGCGGATGCGCCGTCTGTTCGCGACCAGTGATGAGTTCCGCTACAGCGGCGGCGGCAATGGCGAGGGCGGGTTATCCCGCGACGGACAGCGTGAAACTCTGGCATTGATCGAGAGTCTTCGATGAAACTAAGCGCGCTAGTTCAAATCCTGGCTTTGGTTTTATTCGCCCTGCCGAGCGCAGAGGGAGCGTCAAACGACGGCCCGAGCCGGACTGGCGATGATTTCTTCGCGAAAGCAAACACTGAATTTGCTGGAGGAAATTTCAAAGCCGCCATCGCGGATTACAAAGCGGTCGTCGGTTCGGGCGAGTGGAGCGCGAATTTATTCTATAATCTCGGCAATGCTTACTTTCGTGACGGCGATTTCGGCCGGGCCATTTTGAATTATGACCGCTCATTACGATTGGGTCGCCATCATCCGGAAGCCGATGCCAATCTGCGGATTGCGCGCGATCAAACGCATTCGCTCGAGCTGGCGCCGTCAGCTTTAGAGCGATATCTGAATTTTGGCACAGCTAATTTTTTCGCGATTGTGGCCGCGATTTTTTTCTGGCTCACGGTTATTCTTTTGATTCTGCGGCCGGGTAAAGTGCTGTGGGTGGTGGCCGGTATATTTTTGAGCGTAATTTGCGGGTTGGCTGCCTACCAATCGGAAAACGGAACCCACGGACAGGGCCTGGCAATTGTGACTGCGGAAAACACCGAAGCCAGAGTTGCGACGGTCGACAGCGCGCGGAGCGTTCTGGCTCTTCCAGCTGGAAGCGAAGTTTTGATTTTACAGGAGCGCGGTGACTGGAATTACGCGACGCTGCCGAACGATCAGCGTGGGTGGGTTTCGGCAAGCGCGGTGGAAAAGGTGCAGTTGTAGCTGCCTGCCAGTGACGTTGGCAGCTATAATTTTCTCTTCGCGCACAACGGAACCTGGTACTGGAGATAACGGGAGAGTTAATCAGTTGCCCGCACGCGTGTCATTCTGAGCCGCGCAGACGGCGAAGGATCTAACGATTGTTCGTGCAACCCCATCCAAATGCGAGGTCCCCCGCATCCGCTCGGGATGACATCCGTTGGGGATCGGCAGTCATTTTCGGGTCGGAAACTCGGCGGTTGAGAAGCCTACAAATGCCGACATCTTGGAAATCGTGAAAGCCGAGATGGATGTCGGGACGAATAAGAAAGCGTTCCAGATTAATCTCGATTCCAAGCGCTACGGTACCTTTGCCGAAGTCGGCGCGGGGCAGGAAGTGGCGCGTCGCTTTTTTCATGTAGGCGGCGCCTCCGGCACGATCGCGAAAACAATGTCAGCCTATGACATGACCTTTAGTGACGCGATCTACGGGCCAACCGACCGCTACGTCAGTCGGGTGCGCCTCGGGACGATGCTCGATCACGAATACAAATTGTTGATCGAACGGCTCGATCAAAAGCTCGGCGCTCAACGTCTCTTTTTTGTTTTTGCCGATACGGTAGCAGCGCGCAGTTTTAAACAGCACAACGAAGCACACGGCTGGCTCGGAGTCCGTTTTCAAACCGAACACCGCGGTCAGCCGAGCCAGATCATTATTCACGTCCGAATGCTGGACGAAGCAAATGTCGACCAGCAGGAAGCGCTGGGCGTAATTGGAGTGAACCTGATTTACGGCGCGTTCTATCATACGAAGCCGGAAGAGTTGATTTCGTCGCTCCAGGAGAATCTCGCCCCCGGCCGGATTGAGGTGGACATGATCAAATTCTCCGGGCCGGCCTTTTCCCAGGTCGACAATCGCTTGATGAGTCTACAACTCGTTAGCCAGGGATTGACTGACGCAGTCATGTTCCGGGCCGACGGCGAGACAGTTCAACCGGCAGAAGTTTTTTACAAGAAAGCGATCCTGGTGGAGCGCGGCAGCTTTCGTCCGGTCACCTTCGCCACCAACGACATGCTCGACGGCGCGCGCCGCAAATTCCTTCATGAATCTGGCTGCGACGAGTCTGAACTCGTGGTGCTGATGGAAATGACGTTAGAGAATCTGCTCGCGGAAGGCCAGCTGAACCACGCCGATTTTCTGGCGCGGGTCGATATTCTGGGCGCGCTCGGACGCACGGTCTTGATCTCGAAGTTTGGCGAATACTACCGCCTCTCCAGCTACCTGGCCCGTTATACCAACAAGCTGGTTGGGCTGGTCATGGGGGTGCCCAGTCTAATGGAAATCTTCGATGAAAAGTATTATTTGAATTTGGAAGGCGGAATTTTGGAAGCGCTGGGGCGGATGTTCAAGGGTGCGCTCAAGCTCTACGTTTATCCGATGATCGACGAAGGGAGCGGCCAAATCATTACCGCGAGACAAATCGAAGTCGCTCCCAACCTGAAGGCGCTTTTCCAATACATCATCGATAACAATTTCATCGCCGAAATTACCGATTATCAACCGAAATACCTCAAGATCTTCCCCCCGGACGCGCTCGCCAAATTACAGACCGGAGACA
>QHPM01000053.1 GCA_003219095.1 Verrucomicrobiota bacterium | reverse complement strand
CGACACGCCCGTGCATCAGACGCGGAAACATTTGAAAAAGGCGCGAGCAGCGTTGCAGGTGGTCTCGGATGAAATCGGGCGCCCCCGTTTCAAAAAACAGGATCATTGTTTTCGCGACGTCGCCCGGCTGATTTCCGATGTGCGGGACGCGGAAGTGCGTTTGCAAACGGTGCGGCAATTACAGGAGATCACCCGGCGCACTTCCCAGCAGACGTTTCGCAAGACCGAGGAGCTGCTTCTGGCGGAATTGGAACACTTCATGGCAGCGTTTGCGGGCTGGCAAAAGCAGGCAGCGCCGCAGTTGGAGAAGTTGCAGGAAGAGATCGAAGCGTGGCCGATCCAAAACCTCGATTGCAAAAACATTCGCCGCGCCGTGCAACGCGCCTACAAAGCCGCCCGTGACGCGCTGGATTGCGCGAAAAGCAAACCAACCCCGGAAAATTTCCATGAATTTCGCAGCGAAGCGAAACGGCTTCTTTATCAACTGCGAATTTTACGACCAATCAATCCGCTGGTCATCGGTGCCCTGATTGATGATCTGGATTCGGTAGGTGAGGTCTTTGGGCGATCGCACGATCTGTATTTTCTAGGCGAACGATTACGGCGCGATGATGGGCAACCGCCCCCACGAGAGACGCGGGAATTGGTGGCGGTGATCGAGGCTACCGAAGTGGAATTACAAAACCGCGGCGTCGATCTGGCGGAGCGATTTTTCGAAGAGCGGCCGCGCTCCTTCGGACATCGGCTTGCAAGCTGGCTGCAACAGTGGCTCAGAGGCGAAGCCCCCACCGTAGCCGACGCGCTGGTCTGCCATGACGCCAGCGTTTTGAACTAGGGGGCGGACCAACCGGAGAATGCACACAACAATCTCGCACCAACACGCCAGCAGTGATAATTTGTAGCGCTTATGCAAATCGAGGCTTTCGAACGAAGCTCGCGTGCCTTTGCCCGACGAACCCCCTTTGAGCCATTTGCGGTCGAGCTAGTGAGCGGGTCGCGCCTCGAAGTAAATCACCCCGAAGCCGTCGCGTTCAACGGTGGGCGGGCCGTTTACATCGCTCCTGACGGAACGCCAAGTTTGTTCGACCATGATCGTGTGAGTCGGCTCGAACGCAGAAAGGGCACGGAACCTAGGCAATAGTGGGATCGCAGGTGGATCAAATTCCGCTGTTGCGGGACTCGAGGTTAAAGCATGTGCGGCAAAACGCCTTTCTCCAGCATCACCCGCCCCGTTTCGACATTGGAAGGAGAACAACAGTCTGACGCTTGAATGACGAAATTCGAATGACAAAAGGGCAAAGGAATGACGAAATCGGAATAGTGAACGAGACGTCCTTCGCTCCGGACGTCGTCATTCATCGGCTGGAGCAGGGTTTCTGATGCGATTGTTCGGTGTAACGCAAAGAGTTTTGCTTACGGGCCGCTCCGGCTGCGGCAAAACGACGCTGATCAAGCGTGTTCTGAATGAACTGCCGCAACGCTTCGGTGGTTTCTATACGGAAGAGATTCGCGACCATGGTGCTCGCGTTGGATTCAAGGTCGTGGCGCTGGAGGGCGGCGAGGCCGTGTTCGCCCATGTCGATTTCACAACGCCCGAGCGCGTGGGAAAGTATGGGCTTGATCTCACCGCACTCGAAGCCGTCGGTGTCAATGCCATCCATGGAGCGGTCCAAGCACAGCGACCTATCGTGATCGATGAAATCGGGCCGATGGAAGTCCGCTCGGTAGTTTTTCGTGAAGCAGTCAACGACGCGCTCGACAGCGAACACCCAGTCCTTGCAACAATCTTCTCGCGACCCCTGTCATTTACCGACGCGGTTAAGTCGCGTCCTGACGTGATGTTAATCGAGGTTCGCCCTAACAATCGCGAGCGACTCGTTTCGGAACTATCTGAAAAATTCAGAACTTAAGCTCCGAGAAACGATTGGCCATGATAGATCTCCGGCACATCATTGTCTGCCTGCCAACAATTTTAGGAACAGGAACGTGGCCGACTTCTCAACATGTCGTGTGGAATAGTCCGCCAACCGGTTCTTTTTCCGCGAGCTGGTTATAGAGCTTCGCGGCGTCGGGGGTGGGCAGGACGTGCGCAGGTATTTGTCGTCCCTTGAGAAACTCGAGGGTCTCGTGTGGAACTTCAAGGCATTCCTTCATCCCGCGCGAGAGGACTACGATTTTCGCGCCATGATCGAGCAGTTCCTGCACGTCACTTTGCTGAATGCCAGGCAAATGATTAGTGCCTGTCTCCCGCCAGTTCCATTCTCTCGATCCACCCGGAAAAAGCTTGGCATCCTTGTAAGGCTCGGCTCTCCCTTCCACCTCGAGCCGTCCCCAGGAGACTTGCTTGATCCGCGGCGAGCGGTTTTCGGTTTTCACTATAACAATATCGTCTGCGGGCCATCGGATAGTTTTCAGTACTCCTTCCCGATGCCGCTCCTAAGGAACGGTATGTGTTAACGCCAAAGGCGCTCTGTCAAAGAAGCCTGGGGCGCTGCCCAGGCTTCGGGTGATACCGCGCCTTTGGTGCTAAACACATACAAGGGGCGGCGCACAAAAAATAGTCGCAGCAATTTTCCACAAAAGTTCAATGATAGAATCTGGCGCGTTGACGACCGGCTTCGCCGCAGACGCCGAGTTGCTCGCGGGGGTGATTCCTGCGCTGATTCGTGATAATGCCGATTGTTTCCTGATGAAACTCACCTTCCTCGGCACCCGTGGAGAGATCGAAGCGCGAACGCGGCGGCATCATATGCACAGCTCGCTGTTAGTGTCCTATCGCGCGAAGAAGGTAATGATTGATTGCGGACTTGATTGGCTGGGGAAATTTGAGCGGCTGCATTCCGACGCAATCGTGCTCACGCATGCGCACCCGGATCACGCCTGGGGATTGCGAAACGGCGCATCTTGTCCTGTCTACGCGCCGCAGGAGACATGGCGCGCGCTACCGAGTTACAAGATCGGCGATTGCCATGTGGTCAAAAATCGCGCCCCGATCAGAATATGCGGTATCACCTTTGAGGCGTTCCCCGTTGAACACTCGATTTTGGCTCCGGCTGTCGGATACCGCATCGTCGCAGGTCACGCCCGCCTTTTTTATGGACCGGATCTTCTCTTCATCCACGATCGCGTGGCAGCCTTGACAGGCGTGCAGCTTTACGTCGGCGATGGCGCCACTCTTACACGTTCCTTTGTTCGCAAGCGAGGCGACAGGCTGATCGGACACGCCACTGTGCGCACCCAACTCGGTTGGTGCGCGAAAGACGGGGTGCCGCGCGCGGTCATCACTCATTGCGGCTCGGAAATCGTCAGTGGTGACGAGCGCAAACTGGCGTCGGAACTTCGCACGATGGCGAGTGAGCGCGGGATGGAAGCGCAAATCGCTCACGACCGGATGGAGCTTGTTTTGCGTTAACGGGGAGGAGGAGCGCGACGAATGCAAATCTATTTGGTGCAACATGGTGAAGCCAAGCCGGAGGAAATAGATCCGCAGCGCAGGCTAACCGAAAGTGGGGCGCGTGCTGTTCAGAACGTGGCCGATTTTCTCCGAACGAGTGGTGGCTTGAAGGTGGATGCGATTTGGCATAGCGGGAAGCCGAGAGCGCAACAGACAGAGGAACTTCTCCGGCCGGCCACGCGCGCTGCTGAGGGAGCTGTGATGCAGCACGATGGACTCGCCGCGAAAGATGCGGTTGAACCGATCAAGCGAGAACTGGAACAACAGAATAGCAATGTGATGATCGTGGGTCACCTCCCGTTCTTAGGCAGGCTGGCGGCGTTGTTACTGACTGGCAACGCAGATAAGGAGGTCGTTGCTTTTCAATTCGGCTGCGTCGTTTGCCTGAATGGGGATGACGCGGGCAGATGGAAGCTTGAGTGGATGATGGTGCCGAAACTGTTGTGAGTTTCGTCCGCGCGCGACGACGCCCTCGCCGGCGAATGGGGAGCGCGGGCATTCTGCCCCGCTCTATCCGGCATGTTGCCGCACGACTCTTCTTCCGCCACAGCGGATAAGCTGTTGCGCTCCGGACGGCGTGCTCGCGACGCTGTTACTTTCTAGAAACGCGTGGCAGGCGATACCAAAGAAACGTGCACTTGAAAGAGCGATTCACGCACTCCAATTCCCGCAAAGCTGATGGGCAGCGCGGTCAGCGTGTTTACAATCGGCATGATCGAAAAGATCTCGCTTAGGGACGGCGCTCGCGCCATGATATTGCCTTCCAGTGCGCGTCCGGTGCAGTAAAACGTGCCGAAATAGAAAAGTTGCGCCGCGACAGTAAGGCTAAAAGCAATTGCCGTCCTTCTCCAGCTAACGAGATAGCAACGAAGGGTATCGCGAATTTCGGCAATTGTATTGGCCAGATGCAATGCTGAAAAGAGGTTGTGAATCCTGCGGGATTTTGCAGCCGGCACTGCACCAATCAAACTCAGGAGGCCGACGGCGAGCAGACAGCCAAGGGAGCCGGAAGCCCTGAATGCGGAGAAGAAGCTGCCATTGGACGGCGCCCAGGATTTCGACAGCACCATAGGCGAATACGCCAGCAAGAAGCCAGTGCCAGTCGGCCCGACGTAATGCCTCAGCCATCTGAGCGCGCTTGGCCGCGTCGTGGAAGAGAAAGAGGAGAATACCCAACGTGATCGCGATCTGAAGAGCCGACACGACAAGCTTCTCACAAATAGCTTTGTCATTCTAAGCGCAGCCCATTCGACTCGCGTCGCTCACTCAGAGTAAACTTCGCGGAGTCGAAGGATTCCGTGGCGATACCGTTAAGGAAACGCGGCGGGATCCCTCGACTTCGCTCGGGATGACCGTGCTTTCGCCTTCGGGTGCGCTTCAATTGCGCTTCCAACTTCAATGTCGTTTAAGGTATCATTTTCTGAATTCGGCGAAGAGATCGAGATACTGATCGACATAGCGCGGCAGCAGAAATTTCTCGCGGACGGTTTCGCGGGCTCTTTCTCCCATCTCGTCACGCAGCTTTTTGTCTTTGAGCAATTGCACAATGCGCGCGGCAGCCTGTTCAACCGAAGAAACCAGAAAGCCGTTGACGCCATCTTCAATCTGGTAACGAATGCCGCCGACATTACTGCCGATCACCGGAGTACCTTTCCACATCGCTTCGGAGACGGTGAGGCCGAATCCCTCGCGCAGAGATTTTTGCAGCACGACCGCAGCGCGCGTTTGCAGGGCGTTGACGAGCGCGCTGTCGTCACCACTGGTCAAAATGAGAATGCGCTCATCGCGACAAGCGCAGAGCGATTCGTAGATCTGTTCGCCTTCGGGATCGTCGGTAGCAAAGTTGCCGAGCAGCACCAGTGTCGCGTCCAATTCCTTGCGAGCACGCTTGAATGCTTCAAGGACGCCGACGGGATCTTTCCACGGGTCGAAACGAGAAATTTGCACCACCAGTGGCAGATCGGTCGGTATATTATAGTGGGCTAGTCGTTCGTCGATTTCCTTATCACTCAATTCGCGGTTCTTGATGTTGAAGGGATTGATCGCGGGCATGAAAAAATGCGGCGGCGGCTCCATTTCCTGCACAAAATCCGGGCAGCTCAGAATCGCGGCATCGTAGAGATCGATCCAATACCGCAGATATTTCCAGGTCTCAGGCTGAGGCCGCGAAAGATCGATGTGACAGCGCCAAAGCCACGGGCAGCGCTTTTCATAATGTTCGATCAGCGGCAGCGGCTGCGGATCATGCACGATCACGAAATCGTGCCTGATGAAATTGCGCACGCTGTTTTCATAAATCACCTGTTCGAAGATTTCTTTTTTGATGCTGGTAAGATCGATCTCGCCGCCCTGCAGCGCGTTATGCATCTTTTTCGTGATCGAGAAAAAATCGGGCGTGCCTTGAATGACGCGCCATTCGGTTTGCAAGCCGAGGCTATTCATGAGCAACGTCATGGACGAAAGCATCTCAGCCACGCCACCGCCGTAATAGGTCGAATTGAAATTCGCGACTCGCAGGCCTTCGAACTCTTTGGCCTTGTTACGGATGCGCTCGACCTTGGCCGCGCCAATGAGCTCGACGTAGTCTTCGATTTGCTGAATGCGATACTGTGCCATTCAAGGTAATGGATCGTTTTCTACGCGCGAAGGCCGCGTCCGCGACGATCATTTCTTAACGATTCCCTGCGAGATGCAAAAGCCAAAGATAGACGAAAAATTGAAACTGCTGACCGATTTCGGCGAGACGGAAGCCATCTGCACGGAGGTGGGCGATGATCCGGCGAGATCTGAAGGTGTGCTGCTCAAAGTGATGGCGCGCGGCCCGTTCGAGACTGGACAGCAGTGCTGGATCATCGATCGCGACGGCTCGAAAATCGGCGCGGCTGTCCAGAACGTTTTCAAACAAACCATCGACAGCGAAGTAACCCTTTCGACCGTGCTGCCGGCTTAAAGCGACGCACCGATTCGCCGGCCCGCGGAGTCGTCTTGAATGTGCGAGCCTTTTTCGTTTCGCAATCTTCCGGTCTTTCTTGCGAGAGCACACTAGACGTCCATTTCCTGATCATACCAATGCGTTACTTTTCATTTTTCTTTGTAACTAAGGACACGCCCCCACAGACTTTTGGTTCCCCAGATGCCAGAGCGCAGACATTCGAGCTGCACGATCTGACTATGATCAATGAACAGGTTGATATCGCATCCGTAGTTCTTAATATACCATGCGAATACTTCCGGATCTGCTGCTTCGAACATCAGCTTGTCTGTACCGAGCTCGTTAATCAAAAGTGCCGGCACGTCTGTGCGCCATGGGTCCGCGTTTTCGGTGATTCCCTCCGACTCGATCATAATAAGCTCTACGCCGGCTTCGAGAAAGCGGCGCGCGAGGGAGAGTAGCCAACTCGGATCGCGTGTCCCTTCAGCTTGCAGCTCGGCGGCCGGCGTCGCTCCACCCGCCCCGAATTGAATGCCAATCTCCGGTTTGGCTTTCAAGCCGCTCTTCTGCACCAGCTCAACCAGGCGCAGGGAATCGTCCGCTGGTATGGTAATGAAACCGGTCGAGAGTTCGATGGTGTCGAAGCCAAGCTCCTTGCATTCGCCGATGTAGTTCCGCACCGCTTCGCTCCCTTGGGCGAGCACGAATTCGATGAAACCGCCGGTAGAAACAGTCACTCCATTTTCGTGACAGAGGTCATTCATCTCGCGGATGATTTTTCTTGGCATCAAACAAAAAGAGCCGCCGCCAAATTTGAGCGAATCGACATAGGCCCCCATCGTTTCCAAAAGGTCTTGCAGGTAACGTTTGCCAACGACGGAATAATAGGGGCCGCGAATTTCCGTGATACCGCGCTGCCGCGGTTTCTCCGGGCGCGGATTGGTCCGCAAGAATGGGAAACCCCGCTCGCCTGCCGAAGGAGCCATTTTCATTCCTGCTTTCGTAACGAGCGGCTAGTTATCGCGTCACTCCGTCACTTACTACTCGTGACAGCTATTGGCGATGCTTCCTCGCGCACAAACTCACCATCTTGCGTCGAGGAAGACTTGCCTTCTTGCTCGTCCTTGCGAGCGCGGTTGGTTGTTTCTTCGTCTGGCATAACATCATCCTTTCGCTGCCCCACAACGACGCGGTTGCCCGTTGCAGCCGAAAACGCAGGCATCTGCGAACACACAGAGTATGCCTTCGAGATCAAAGAAACAGCAAATGGCCGCTGGTGCTGCTTTGGCAGCTAAACGCGGGAAACGATCGAAATCGTCACTGAAAGGCCCCTCCAAACAAATGGCGCGGTCGATGAGCGAAAAGCAGTTGCGCGAATTCGCCAAGACCAAGCGCAAAAAATTGCCCACAAAGAAACGCGGCAAGAAAAAGCGCTAATCCGCTCGTCCGACCTCTCAACCTAGGAAATTGCTTGTCCTGAATGGCTGCTAGATTTTTGAAAGGAACCTGGCCAAAGCATCCGTTACATTCTCTTCGCTGGAACATCGGCAACGAGCGAGCGCGTAGGTACGACAAAGCCGTGAATCGGCAGCGAACTGGGGCCGCTGTTAAAATGACGCGACCAGCGGATGAATTACTTAGTGATTTAGTGGAACCCAGCCGCGCGTGAAATAATCGCCCAGCGTCAGCGAGACTAGAATCAACAGCCACATCAGGCCAGCAACCGCTGCGAGGTGCAAAAGCCGGCTGCTGCCTTTGATATGCATGAAGAAAAGCGCAATGATGAGCGCCTTTGTGATCGCGATCGCGAGCGCGACGATTAAGTTGAACGGCCCAAGGTCAACATAAGCGATCGCCCACGTTAATCCCAGCAACACGAGCAACGCCGCGCACGTGCGCACGTAAATTCTTGGATCGACAACTTTTTCCATCACCGATGTCCTACCAAATACAACAATGGAAATAAAAAGACCCAAACGACATCGACGAAATGCCAATACAATCCGCCGATTTCAATCGCATTGTAGTTTCCACCGGAAAATTTTCCGCGCGATGCCAGCAGCGCGAGAACGAGCAGCACACCGATGCCAACCGTGACGTGAATTGCGTGCAAGCCGGTCATGGCAAAATAAATCCAAAAAAATAATTCCGCATTTGATGGATCAGCGCCCGTCCATTCAAAATGCGTTCCCGGGACGAGATGCTCCACGTAGTCCTTGTGATACTCGACCATCTTGATCGACATGAATACACAACCGAGCAACGCGGTGCCGAGCAGTAGCCTGACGAGAGCGCGGCGTTGATCGAGCTGCGCCGCGCGGACCGCGAATGCCATGAGCAAACTGCTGACGAGGAGCACAGCGGTGTTCGTTCCGCCGAGGACGACATCCAGGCGCCGGCTCGTTTCCATGAAAACGTGACCGTAAGTGAATCGGTAAATCGTGTAGCTGAGAAAGAGCCCGCCAAAAAAAAGCACCTCGCTTGCGAGAAAAATCCACATTCCGAGCTTCGCTGCATCACGCTGTTGCTCGATATCGTCGAATTGCTCGGCGACGAGGGCCGATTCAGACGGTGGCGAGGTTAAGATCGGCATCTTCTTGGGCGGAATAGGCGTATGGTTTTCCGGTGACGATTGGCGTCTCTTTAAAATTATGTTTCAGCGGTGGCGACGCTGTCTGCCACTCCAGGCCGGTTGCGCGCCACGGATTTGGCCCGGCGACACGACCGAATTTCAGCGACCACAAAAAATAAATCAGGGGAAGCAAATATCCGATCCCAAGAATCGATGCGCCGGCAGTGGAGAGGACGTTGAACAATTGAAACTCCGGCGGATAGGCGTGGTAACGCCGTGGCATTCCGAGATAACCGAGAATGAATTGCGGAAAGAAAGTGAGATTGAACCCGATGAAGGTGATCATGGCGGCGAGTTTGCCGGCGAACTCCGGATACAGGCGCCCGGTAATT
>QHPM01000052.1 GCA_003219095.1 Verrucomicrobiota bacterium | reverse complement strand
AGTCGCGAAGATGACGAGGGACCTTCCCTATGCAGCCGTGATCACCAAACTGGATTGTGTGGGTGATGCAGCTTGCGTGAGGTCCCTCGCATTCGCTCGGGATGACGCGCTACGTGGCCTGTCGCAATTTTGTAGGCAAATCATTCTGGCGCGAACCATTCGGCGAAGATATCCCAGCTTCGTTGTTTCGAGAGCTTTCCTTTGTGTGGGCGCCAGCGCAAACCACCCACGCTGATGGTGAGGGTGCCGAGCTTGCGCCGATTCTTTTTCCACTTCTCCCACACTTCAAACTTCACGCCCGGTTTACCTACCGATACATGTTCCTTAATCGTTGCCGAAACCCATTTGGTGGGCCGGCCCTGTTGACGGCCTTTCATAATTTGTTGATGGGGTTCAGTGAGAGCTAACGATAAAAAGGATTTAGGGGATAAACAGCAACCAAATTCGACGGCCGGCGAGTATGTGGCTGACAGCTAAAGCGCGGGAAACGACCGCGACGTGGTAAAGCAAACGGTGTCATCCTGAGCCACATCAGACGCGAAGGATCTCGCAATTGGTCACGCGCTTTCTTAATTGCGTGACGCTTGACCCATTGCGAGGTCCCTCGCTGCGCTCCGGATGACAGAGGGGGCGCGGAATGGCAGCTTGCGAGGGCATGTTTGTCGATCGCATCACAGTTTTTGCGCAAGCCGGAAAAGGCGGACGCGGGTGTGTCAGTTTTCGGCGCGAGAAATTCGTTCCCAAAGGGGGACCGGATGGCGGTGACGGCGGCCGTGGCGGCGATATTATCTTGCGGGCCGATCGACATACCGACCACCTCGCCCATTTATTCTACGAGCCCATTGTTAAGGCGAAAAACGGCGGACACGGGCGCGGAAAAAAAATGCACGGCAAAAATGCGCCGGACAAGATCGTGAAGGTTCCAGTTGGAACGATGGTTTACGAATTGCGGGGTATGGATGACCGGATCGAAGGGGAGCAATCAGATGATGTAATCCCTAAGCGCGACAGTTCGATTCATGACAGGGAAATTGAAGAACAACCGCGTCATTTCACAGATGAACAATCAATTCGCAATCAGTCCGCGATTCACGATCCGCCAACCGATCTTCTCGCTGATCTCACGCGCGAGAGTCAGGAGTTTCTGCTCTGCAAAGGTGGCGCTGGCGGGAAAGGTAATGTGCATTTCAAGAGCTCGCGCAATCGCGCGCCGCGCGAATACACCGAAGGCGGCGAGGGCGAAAGCGGTAAGTTTCTTCTCGAATTGCGTTCTATCGCAGACGCGGCCCTCGTCGGTTATCCCAACGCCGGGAAATCGACACTGATCCAGCAAATCTCTGCCGCCCGGTCAAAGATCGCGCCTTATCCCTTCACCACCTTGCATCCGGTCATTGGGATAGTGGAGCTTGGCGATTATCGACGTGCAACCGTTGCCGATATTCCTGGTTTAATCGAAGGAGCGCATCGCAATCTTGGACTCGGTCATGATTTTCTCCGCCACATCACGAGGTGCCGTTTGTTTCTTTTTGTCCTCGACATGGCGGGAAGCGAAGGGCGAAGCCCAATCGCCGATCTCGAAGCGCTGCGCCGTGAAATCGCTCTTTATGATCCGCGTTTGTCGGAGCGGCCCTGGTTTGTTGTCGCTAACAAGATGGACCTGCCGCAGGCACAGGAGAACTTGCGCGATTTCCAAAAACGCTTTCCGCAACGGACCATTGTCCCGATCTCGGCAAAGGAAGGACGCGGAATCAGCGAGCTCAAACGATTATTAGGAGAATGGATGGATCAGCACTCGGAGCGTGTAACCAGTCAGTCCCAGGCTGAAATGGATGTGATTAACCATTAGACAAGGTGAAGGACCTCGCCCAAAGTCAGCGGTTTCGCATGGGTCAAATTAGGGTTGCTAGTTATTGTAGTACCTTTTTGAAGCCGGAAATGTTGCACATTTACCGGCAGGTCACTTCATTGCGGCACGCGCAGACCTTCGTCATGACGAAGAGAGTCGAACACCCCAGACGCTTTCACTTTGACGACATCGAACGAATTCCTCGGCCGCACCGAAATTTGTTCCGTCATGGCTGGATGAAATTTGTCGAGCGCCGCCCGCCGCTGATTTATCGGGGCGAATATCAAATGCTGGTCTCGATCCTCGGCCGCCGCGGGGCTGATCTGATGCACATTTATTTTGGACATACTGGAGTGCATCTATTGCCGTTCATTCGGCATTGGAACAAACCATGCCTGGTTTCTTTTCACGGCGCCGACGTCGCAATCAAACAGGAAGTTGAAAATTATGTCGGAAAATTGCGCGTTCTCTTCGATTCCGTCGCCGTTGTTCTGGCTCGATCCCAATCACTGGCCGATCGCCTGATCAAATTTGGTTGCGCGCCGGAAAAGATCCGCATCAATCGCACCGGAATCCCGCTCCACGAATTCTCCGTCGTGCCGCGGGAATTTCCAACCGACGGCCGCTGGCAAATCATGCAAGCCTGCCGGCTGATTGAGAAAAAGGGCGTCGGATCGGCCATTCGTGCTTTTGCAATTTTTGCGCGGGAATTTCCTAAAGCCGAATTCATCGTCGCGGGCAAGGGGCCGCTGCAGCCGGAATTGCAAGGACTTGCGCAAAAGCTCGGCGTTGCTGGGAAAGTGCATTTCTGCGGTTTTCTCAGCCAACCGGATCTACGCGATCTTTACGGAAGGACGCACATTTTCATTCATCCAAGCGAAACGCCGCCTGACGAAAATCAGGAGGGGGTGCCCAATTCCATTCTCGAGGCGATGGCGACTGGCTTGCCGATAATTGCGACGCGGCATGGTGGGATTCCCGAAGCAGTCACGGAAAATCTCAATGGATTTCTGAGCGACGAGCGCGACGTACAAAGCCTCGGCCGCTCGATGGTAGCCTTGGCGAACTCACCGGAATTATATGCGCGCTTTAGTGCGGCTGCGCGTTTGGCCGTGGCAGAAAATTTCGATCAGGACATGACAATTCGGGAACTCGAACGCATCTACGAAGAAGTCTGCAATACGGGCCTGGCGCAGGAATCGAGGCACGGCCAAGTAGCGTTGCCAGCGCCGCTGATCGAAAGCGCCGTCGCGAAATAACTTGTCATCGCGGGAAAAGCGGCTTTGGTAAGCGCGGCAAGCGCCCAGGGTCGAGCGCGGGACCGTCAAGGCTGGTCCCCCTCCAGGCAAATCGGGTTTTCGTTTGCTCAGAGCACACTCAATGTCTTCGCACCGCTATTTTTTTCGAACCAAGCTAATCGGTCTTTGTTTTATCAGCGGTCTGATCGCGCCCGCAATGGCGCTGGCGGCCGAACACGAACCACTTTCACTCAAGGCCGCACCCCTTTTTCAGATCGGGAAATTTTCGGTTACAAATTCGATGCTGGTCTCGTGGATTGTCGCGCTGGCGGTGATCCTCTTCGCGCAGATTGCGACCCGAAATATCAAAACCATCCCGACCGGTGCGCAAAACTTTTGGGAATGGCTGGTGGAAAGTCTCTACAATTTTCTCGAATCAATCATCGGGCGCGAGCTGGTGCAAAAAACGTTCTGGTTCTTCGCCACTATTTTCATCTTCATCCTCTTCACCAACTGGGCAGGACTGATTCCGGGAGTTGGGACCGTGGGTTGGGGACATATTGATCCTGCGATCGGCGCCTTTCGCATTGATCGCCCTTTGCTCCGTGGCGCCAATGCCGACCTCAACATGACTTCGGCCATGGCCGTTATTTTCTTTGGTCTCTGGCTTATTTGGGCCCTTCAGGCGAATGGTATCGGAGGATTCCTGATGCATCTGTTCGGACCGAAAGGTGAGACTTCCGGCGTCCTGAAAATATTGATGGTCGTCGTCTTCTTCCTGGTCGGCTGGCTGGAAATCATCGGGATTCTTTTCCGGCCGATTTCGCTGAGCTTTCGTCTGTTTGGAAATATTTACGCTGGCGAAAGTATTCTCGACGTGATGTCGCACATGGTCCCATTTTTGGCCTGGCTGCTTCCAATTCCCTTTTACTTTTTGGAAATCCTGGTGGGATTCGTCCAGGCTCTGGTCTTTATGTTATTGACCGCTATTTTCACGCTTTTGATTGCGCAACATAGCCCTGGAGAAGAAGCACACTAAATTTCGGCGGTCTCAGGGGAGATCGCCAAATTAACCAAATACAAAAAACTATGATACTACCACTACTAGCAGAAATCGGCGGAAGCATTCACGTCGGCCTGGCGGCAATGGGCGTCGGCATCGGCATTGGTCTGACCGGCCTCGGAATGACGACAGCCGTTGGGCGGAATCCTGGAGCCTTCACGCCCGTATTGGTGCACGCAATTCTCGCGATCGCATTGACGGAAGCGATCGTCTTCTACGCCCTTTTCCTAGTCCATTAAGAGACAGGAGATTCGACGTGGATGCGTTTGCACCTACGGGACATTTTTAATTTATGAACGCGATATTCCTGGCGGCAAATCTCAGCGATACTGTGCGTGACACTGGAGAGCTCTTTGGTTGGGACCCCAAGCTCTTCTTCTCGCAGGTAATTAGCTTCATTATCGTCGCCTATTTGTTGAAGACCTTTGCCTACAAACCAATTCTTGGTGTGCTCGAGCAACGCCGGCAACAAATTGCACAAGCGCATTTGAATGCGGAGAAGATCAAGCAACAACT
>QHPM01000051.1 GCA_003219095.1 Verrucomicrobiota bacterium | reverse complement strand
TTTCTGTACGACAAAAGCGCGCGGCATGGGACTGGGTCTGCCGATCGTCAAACGGACCGTGTTCGATCACAACGGTCGCGTTGACATCGATACCAGCACAAGCGGCACTGCTGTTAGTATCGCGCTGCCCGCAACTGCCAGTGACGACTAATCCCAGTGGAGGGTGCCGCGCCGCCGGCGCCCAATGTTTGGGACACGACGGCGCCCGTCCCTCCATTACTGTCTGACTTCGGCATCCTCTTCTCAAGCCCTCGTTGTTATGTCCCCTTGAATAGCGCTAGCTCGTCCTTTATTAGCCTTTCCATGAAGAAAGCACTCAAAGAGGATTCCATCGTTGAGCTGAAGGCAAAGTTGAGAGGCCGCGTGATCGAGCCGCACGATCCGGATTACGATGATGCTCGCAAAGTCTACAATGCGATGATCGACAAGAAGCCGCGCTTGATCGCGCGTTGCGCGGACGTGGCGGATGTAATTGACTCCGTAAACTTTGCCAGAAAACATGATTTGCTTCTTGCCATCCGTAGCGGAGGCCATAACGGCGGCGGACTGGGAATCTGCGATGACGGATTAGTGATTGATCTCGGGCTGATCAAATATGCGCGGGTCGATCCGGCGGCGCGCACCGTAATCGTGGGGGGCGGATGCGTCTGGGGCGATGTCGATCATGCCACTCATGCGTTTGGCCTCGCTGTTCCCAGCGGAATTATTTCGACGACTGGTGTCGGCGGATTAACTCTCGGTGGAGGAATTGGACATCTGACCCGCAAGTGTGGACTAACCATCGACAACATGATTTCAGCTGATCTGGTCCTGGCGGACGGGAGCTTTGTCAAAGCGAATGCGGAGGAAAACTCTGATTTGTTCTGGGCCATTCGCGGCGGCGGCGGGAACTTCGGAGTAGTAACTTCGTTTACCTTCAAGTTGCATCCGATCGGTACCATTTACGGCGGGCCGATGTTATATGAACTAAGCGAAGCGGCCGAGGTGATGAAATGGTATCGCGATCTAATTAAGACCGCGCCCGACGACCTCAATGGTTGGTTTGCTTTTCTCACGGTCCCCCCGGCAGCTCCCTTTCCCGAGCACCTTCATCTGAAAAAGATGTGTGGTGTCGTCTGGACATGGACCGGTAGTTTGCCGCAAGGCGAAGAAACATTTAAGCCCATTCGCGCTTTCAAGAAGGCCGCGCTCGATTTCGTCGGTCCGCTGCCACAGCCGACCTTGCAAAGCATGTTCGATGGGATTTATCCGCCGGGATTGCAGTGGTACTGGCGCGCGGATTTTGTGAAGGAACTAAGCGACGAAGCGATTGCCGAACATGTTAAATTTGGCAAGGCACTACCATCGATGCATTCCACCATGCATCTTTATCCGATCAACGGAGCGGCTGGGCGCGTCGGCAAACACGACACGGCGTGGAATTACCGCGATGCAACCTGGACTCAAGTTATGGTTGGAGTCGATCCCGATCCGGCCAACAACGACAAGACTATTTCCTGGGCGAAAAGTTATTGGGACGCGCTACATCCGCACTCTGCTGGTGGAGCTTATGTAAACTTTATGATGGATGAAGGAGAAGAACGGGTGAAGGCGACTTATGGGGATAACTATCAGCGGTTAGTTGAGATCAAGAATAAATATGATCCCGATAACCTTTTTCGGGTGAACCAGAACATTAAACCGAGCAAGAAAGGGTCGGCTGTTTCTGCATAGGCTCCTCCTTTGTTGGGTGAAGTCCGCGGCTAAACCTAAGTCATATCGGTCTTGTAAGTCCTATTTTCGCCAGGTGAAGCGCCATACAGAATACGAAACGTGAATGCCGAAGAACTAAGATCTTTGCAGGCGCCGCTGAAGGAGCAATACCGGCAGCAACCAGAGACCGCGCTAATCACACTCCGGGCCGAAGGACGGCTTGGTGATGGTGTTACCTGCAAGATAGAAACGGGAAAGGCGCCGGTCGAAGCTGGGCTTCATCCTGCCACTGGTGGCAACGGACTCAGCGCGTGCTCGAGCGATATGTTACTGGAGGCCCTTGTCGGATGCGCCGGTGTTACATTGAACGCAGTCGCTACCGCCCTCGGTATTCGGTTACGGGAGGCAACAGTCCGGGCCGAAGGCGACCTGGATTTTCGCGGTACCCTGGGAGTGTCCAAAGACGTGCCCGTCGGTTTCCAGCAAATACGATTGCAATTCGATCTCGACACCGATGCGAGCAAAGAGCAACTGGCTACCCTGCTTCGCCTGACCGAGCGATACTGCGTTGTTTACCAGACATTGAGTCGTCCGGCCAAGATCGACGTTGAGTATCGGCCCGGGTCAGGATAGGTTGCGGCCGCTCTGAGCTATCCTATGCCGACATACATGGACATTCATGAGATTCAGGGAGGAATCACCGCCGAAGCAGTGGCCAAGGCGCACGCCCATGATGTCGCAGTCGAGGGGAAATACGGTGTTCATTATCACAAGTACTGGGTGAATGAGAGCGCCGGGAAAATCTTTTGCCTTTGCCATGCACCAACTGCTGAAGCCGCCATGCAAGTCCATCGCGAAGCGCACGGCCAGGTCGCGGAAAAAATCATTCAAGTTGAGCCTGAGGTTGCCGATTTGTTCCTCGGCGGCAATGAAGTAAATGGGGCAGGCGCAGTCCTTCTACCCGGTGGCGCAGCCGACGCGCGCGACCCCGGAATCCGAACTGTTTTATTTACCGACATCGTTAACTCGACCTCGTTGACGCAGAAGTTAGGGGACGAGATAGCGATGGAATTTTTGCGCGTGCACGACAGCATCGTGCGGGACGCTCTAGCCGCGTCGAAGGGACGCGAAGTGAAGCACACGGGTGATGGCATCATGGCGTCTTTTGTTTCAGCCGCCGCCGCGGTCCGTTGTGCAATGCAAATCCAGCGTGAGTTGGCTCGACGTGAGCGAGAGGAACGCGATCACCACATCAAGGTTCGGATCGGTGGCGCGGCCGGTGAACCAGTCGAGCAAAACAACGATATCTTTGGAACAACCGTCCAACTGGCGGCACGCCTTTGTTCCCACGCCGAACCCGATCAAATCCTGGTATCGACCGCGGTAGCGGAATTATGCATCGGAAAGGGGTTAATGTTTCGTCCCTTGGGCGAAGTCTCTCTGAAAGGTTTTGATCGGCCGGTCCAGGTTCACGCCGTCGAATGTGCTCAGTGACGCGGTGATGTATTAACGAGCTACTTTGCCCAATTCTGGTTAGTTGGGTCGATTTAGTCAGGCGGAACGACCTGCGTATTTTTTGCAACGACGAGCGCGATTCCGCCGAGGAGGGCAAGGGATGCGAGGAGAAAACGTAACGTTATCGGCTCGCCAAGAAATAAAATACCACCGGTGGCGGCTAGGACCGGCACACTAAGTTGCACCGTAGCGGCGCTGGCAGCTTTTAGTTCTGGCAAGGCGCTGTACCAGATCACGTAACCGACTCCAGAAGCAATCGCCCCCGAGAATATCGCATAGCCGATGCCTCCACGATCGAGCTTGAGCCATGGCAGGAGGGCCATGCTCAATCCTGTAGCGAGGACCACGGCGCGCAAAAAATTGCCAGCTGTGGCGGTGGCGGGATCGCCCGCGCCTTTCCCGCGCAGCGAATAGATCCCCCACGCGATACCGGCGCATATCATTAATAGCGCGCCATTGATCGGGGGAGCTGACAGGCCGGGGAATAGCAACGCTACCAATCCGCCTACGGCGAGTGCGAGACCAAGCCATTGTCGTGTCCGCATTCGCTCTCCCGTCCGCAGTCCCCAAAGGATCATTGTTGCCTGGACCGCGCCGAAAAGAAGCAGTGCGCCCGTCCCGGCGGAAAGGCTGATATAGGCGAACGAAAAAGCGGCTGCATAAGCAAACAGCGCCAGGGCCGAAGCCCAACTTCCTGCTTTGCGCCATGTTCCTTTGCTGATTATCACGATGATCCAAAGCGCGACAGCGCCAGATAAAATGCGGATAAAAGTAAAGCTGGCCGCATCAATCGTAGTTCGCTTTAGCGCCAACCGGCAGAGCAGGGAATTGCCCGCGAACGCTATCATCGCGAGTAAAGTGAGGATGAAAACTCGCATTCGATCTAGTTTGAATACTCAGACGCAAACACGAAACTTTATTCTGGATCCTGTATCTTTGAAACTTTGCCGTGTGTTTCGACTGCGATATCCAAGTTCCGATAAAACGTTACCGGGAAGACGCTATTCTTGATCGTCTCAAGACGCAGCGGCTTCCGAGGCGCCGGCTTAAATAAGAGATCGGTTTGAGAATCGCAGCTCTTTGTCGTTTCTGTCAGCGAGTAGATGGAGGGAAACCGAGTTTCGTGGGAAGGTGTCGGTCGCAAACTGGAGTTTGGGAACGAGAGGTTAAAAATTAAAAGATGACTCGTCTCCGCACGAATCCGTATAGCCTCGTACTTATTGGTTTACTAGCTACTGGATATGGCATCTATCTCATCAAACGCGGAATTGAGGGCGACACGCTTCTTCCTGGCAGCCTTTTCACGTATGTTCCGCGCTGGGTTTTCATTCTCGTTGGACTGTTGTTGCAGTTACCGCTTCCAGCCGCGATCTGGTTTCTTTTTACAATCCAGAAGGTGAAACAAGGTTGAATAAAGGAACCGCCGATTACGCGGATTGAACGGCAGATCCCGCCATTTGGATTTTACCTGTGCTATCCGCGGCGTTCGCGGTTGGAAACTGCTTCCTGAATCTGGCGCGAGCCGGATTGACCCGGTCGAGTCGGCACATGCTGTGCTTCGAAATAAAGTACATGAATCGACCCCTCGTCCTTCTCGCCATCGCCGGTGCCCTTGTCGTGCCGGCGGTTTATTCACTAACCCGGCCTGATCCGGCGGTGAAAGCAAAGGCGGACGGTTTGCAGATGCTCATGTCCGACCCATATCGGCTGGATAAGATCTATCGCTCAATGGAAGGGCCATGGTCGATTCAGAGTGGAATCCATCTCGCGACAGGCAAGAAATGTGGAGTGCAGTGGGTTACCGGGTTGGAAACGGAAGTTGTCGATGCCATGGTTCAGAAGCCGATCTCCCAGGAGTTTTTCTGTCATTCCAATCTCACCTTCGCCGAGCATGGCCGAACACCTGGTGAGTATAATCAACAGTTGGGCGGAAAGACCCACCTTGATTGGCGCCTCTTCACTCTAGTACCAGGCCGGCTGTGAAGTCAAGCAGTGAGCGTTCGCATGCGGACGAAGGTGCACACGATTGCGGCCGATCAGCCGGGGGCACCGACGAAAGCTCTTTTTCGCCGTGCGCTATACGTTCTACAGCCTCCGGGCGTGTCCGCAAAGATCGGGCCGGCATGTATGCCGCAAGCAGGGATGCACATGGGCGCCGGATGCGGAGAATTGTCGAAAGTGAACATGTCGGGGGAAGTGGTGATGGGGAAACCCAACGCTGGCCTGATGAACCACTGGATCGTCCCTCCGGGTCATCACATCTATACGACGGAGATTACGCCACAGCTCAATCTCCCTTTCGATACGACAATTCATTACGCCACGATCCATGTTCACCCCTTTGCCAGGGGAATGGAATTGCATGATCTGACAACGGGGACGACGATCTTTCGGTTGAATTCACAGGACTGGCCGGACCGGGTTGGTGTTGCCTACGTCGAAGAGTTCAAGTCGATCGAGGGAATTGCGATGCAACGCAATCATCGCTATGAGCTTTCGGCCGAGTACGATAACACCTTGGATGTCGAAACGGATGCGATGGCGATCCTCTACCTTTACTTTTTGGAGAAGGATCTAACGTGATCGCTTAATCGCGCTATCCTCTATTGAGAATTGATTTTGCGGGATCAGCGATCCCGGCTACAGCAGCTCGGTGGTCATGGACCGCCGCTACAGAAGCAGCGAAGAATTGCTTTTCGGTTCGGTTTTCCCGTTTTAGTTTCGCAGCATGATTGTGACGACGGCTCAGCTTTACAAGAGGGCCTACGGCAAGTTCGCCGTGGGCGCCCTGCAACCAATAACTTGTTAAACTAATTATCACCGAGAATTGAAGGAGACATCATGAAATCTATCGCTGTTAACGAAGAACAATTGCAAAAAATTAAGACTGGTCCCGGTTTCATTGCAGCGCTGGATCAAAGCGGTGGCAGCACGCCGAAAGCCCTGCGTCTTTACGGAATTCAAGAGAGTACATGGTCCAGCGATGAGGAGATGTTCGCCATCGTGCATCAGATGCGGACCCGCATCATCACTAGTCCCGGCTTCAACGGGGAGCGGATTATCGGCGCCATCCTGTTTGAGAACACAATGGACAGGGAAATCGAAAGGCAGCCCACCGCGGACTATCTCTGGAACGTGAAACGGGTCGTGCCGTTTCTGAAAGTGGACAAAGGCGTTGCCGCCGAGAAAGACGGGGTTCAGTTAATGAAGCCCATGCCGATGC
>QHPM01000050.1 GCA_003219095.1 Verrucomicrobiota bacterium | reverse complement strand
GCTTTCACTCGAGCAGGAACGGAAGCGTTATCCCAACTATAGCAATTCACTTGGCGGTCAGATGTTTCTTATTCCATCGGGAGAATTCATCATGGGCAATCCGTTTCCGAGTGCGCCTCCAAACGAAACCCCGCATTTCCGCGTTACGCTCAGTCGCTTTTACATATCGCGTTTTCCAATCACGAACGCGCATTACGAAGCCTTCGATCCCCTTCACAAAAGTAAACGTGCGCCCGCCACCGGGGATCGTCACCCCGTTGTTTATGTCAGCAGTCTGGATGCGATAAAGTTTTGCCAATGGCTCAGCACCCGTGAGCGCAGAAAATATCGGCTGCCGACCGAAGCAGAATGGGAATACGCCGCCAAGGGGACTGACGGACGCAGATATCCGTGGGGCAATTTCGATAAGCGCGGCGATCTCGCCAACTTCGCTGACAAAAATACTTCCTTCGCCTGGAGCGATCGCCAGATCGATGATGGCTATGCGGAGAGTGCGCCGGTGGGTTCATTTCCACGCGGAGCCAGTCCGTTCGGGATGGAGGATATGTCGGGGAATGTCTGGGAATGGTGCAGCAATTTCTTTGAGCAGTACAAGCCGACGCCCAAATCCGATCCGCACGGACCCCCGAGTGGAGCCAAACGCGTTTATCGCGGCGGCAGTTGGAAATCGCGCTTCGCCAGTTTGCGCGCGACCACTCGAAGCGCCAACGTCCCGAATTTCTCCTGCAACGATCTTGGTTTCCGAATCGTCTGCGAATGCGAATCCTAAAGGCTGCCGGCTCATAAAACGAAAAACGCGGCTCACCGCCGCGTTCTCGAAATCAATATTGGCGAGGCTTCCGTTAGCCGTTTGGATTGAACCGAAACTTGGTGCGGCCGCGTTTGGCGTTGGCTTTGGCTTTGCGCCTGCTCTTTTGATTCGGTGTCTCAAACGCGCGCAAGCGTCGCACTTCATCGAGGATGCCTTCCGCGTCCAGCTTGCTTTTCAGTCGCTTCAGCGCGCGATCCACTGGTTCGCCTTTTCGAACAATGACTTCTGGCATCAATTCACCTCGATTCCAAGAAAATTTGCCCATTCCAACCTTGGGCAAAGCCAATTTACTCCGGCCGTCCACGACCAGTCAAATGGCGTCTGGTAAGGGCCTCTGAGGACGCCGCACGAAGGAAATTCAGCCGCGGATAGCACGGATTAGACGGATCGGAAAAAGGCTGGGCGCGCCACTCGCAATTCTCCGTTATCTCGAACCCCGAACGCTTTCGGGTGAGGGATCTCACATAAAATCGTGCATCACACAAGACAGCTTGTGCAACCATAGTCCGGGCGGGAGGTCCCTCTCCGTCTGTGCGGTTCGGAACGTACATGGCTCATTTCCCTTTATCCGCGTCAGTAGCGTAATCCGCGGTTAAAAGCTAGCTTGCGGTCGCCGGCTTGGTTTGTTTGGAAGTGATTTCGCGTTGGAGGCTGGTTTTGCTCCCGCCGCGGGCGCGGGTCCACCAAAGGACAATGGGCGAGGCGATGAAGATGGAGGAGTAGGTCCCGACGACTACCCCGATGATGATGGCCAGGGAGAAATCGCGCAGGACCGCGCCGCCGAACAAGAACAGACACAGAATCGGGATCAACGTGACGGTGCTGGTAAGGATAGTCCGGCTCAACGTCTGATTGATGCTTTCGTTCATGATCTGTTCGATCGAACCTTTGCGTCCACTGGCCAAACCTTCGCGGATCCGATCGTAAACAACGATAGTGTCGTTAATGGAATAACCGGCAATAGTAAGCACAGCGCCCACCATGGTGAGAGTAAGCTCGCGGTGCAGGAGCGAGAACATTCCCACCGTGATAGTAACATCATGCACCAGCGCGACGATCGCGCCCACGGCGAACGAAAGCTCGAATCGGAGCCAAACGAAAACCAGAATCCCAAAGATACCCAATCCGAGGGCGATCAATGAGCTGCGCGCCAGCTCACCACCGACCAGTGCGCCGACTCGTTCCGCCCCTTCCACTCTGAACTGGGCCTGCGGCATCGCGGTCATGATTTGTTTTTCAACCGCGTCGCTGGTGTGCAAAGGCGTGCGCACGGTAATGTAATTTTTCCCGCCCTGGTTCGATTCCTGGATTGATGCGTCCGCCAGGTTGATCGGTTGCAGGGCCGAGCGCACTTGCCCGACGTCGATCGTCTGCGGCGAGCTCAGAGTAATCAAATCGCCCCCGCGGAAATCGACGCCGAAGTTCTTTTCACCGCGAACATAGAACGAGGTCGCGCCCGCAATGATGAGCGCGAGCGAGCACATGCAGGCGAGAAAACCTTTGCCCAGGAAGTTGATGTTCTGCGACGAAATGAGATGCAGCATCGAAATCTTTTTCAAACGACCGGTATCGACGAAGAATTCAAAGATGTTGCGCCCAACGATGAGGGCGGTAAAAAGCGACGCCAAAATTCCGAGCGTAAGGGAGATAGCAAAGCCCTTGACCG
Organism: Verrucomicrobiota bacterium; assembly: GCA_003219095.1. Classification (GTDB taxonomy): domain Bacteria; phylum Verrucomicrobiota; class Verrucomicrobiia; order Chthoniobacterales; family UBA10450; genus AV69. The sequence continues at coordinate 2,785 of QHPM01000050.1, read as the reverse complement.
GGCCGCTCGCTTTCCAGAACAAAATGACCGCGGTGATCAACGTGGTTACGTTGGCATCAAAGATTGAGCTGAATGCCTTTTCATAGGCGGCCTGGATCGCGATCTTAAGCGATTTGCCAAGCGCGAGTTCTTCACGCAAGCGCTCGTAAACCAGTACACTGGCATCGACCGCGAGACCGATCGTCAAAATGATTCCAGCAATCCCCGGCAACGTCAGAACGAAACGGAACATGGTCAGCGCGCCGATGAGCAGCACGATGTTTACCAGCAGCGCCAGGCACGCGATGATGCCAGCAAAACGATAATAAACCGCGACGCACACGAGCGTGATGCCCAGGCCGACCAGACCTGCCATAATACTCGCGCGAATCGAATCCGCCCCCAATGTTGGTGACACGCTGCGCTCTTCCTCGATGCTGACCGGTGTTTGCAACGGATTCTCCAGCGCGCTGGCGAGACCGCGCGCCTCTTTTTCGGTGAACTGACCGGTGATGACAGCGTCGCCGCCATAAATGGCATCGCGAATGACCGGTGCCGATAGGATGACGCCGTCCAGGACAATGGCGAAGCGATGACCTTTGAATTGCTCCGTAATCTGCCCGAATTTTTTTGCACCCTCGCTATCGAACTTTAACTGCACCGTCCAGCCTTCATTGCCGTAAATAGCATTCGAACTTGAGACGCGATCGCCCCCGAGGTCGGCTTTCTTTTTCACCAGCAACCGCTCAGTCGTCGCTTTCTCCGTATCCTCAGCCACGCGTTTATGATTCTCGATTTTGTATTCCGGCGGTACTACGTCGGTTCCCTTGTCGATCGCGGCCAGCCGCTCGCCGTTATCCGGATAAACCAGCCGAAATTCGAGCTTGGCTACGCGTGAAAGTTGATCGCGCGCCTCCTGAATCTTTGCGGTATCCAGCCCCGGGATCTGGACCAGGATTCGGTCTTGGCCGACCGGGCTAATGATGGGTTCGCCGGCGCCAAAATAATCGACCCGCTTGCGGATCACTTCCACAGCCTGATCGAGCAAACCGGGCGTGATCGGCTTGTCCTTGTCGACCTGCTGGAGCTTGATCAGAAACGAGGTGCCGCCCTTGATATCGAGACCGAGCGCGATTTTCTTCTCCGGCGGCCAGATGTTAGCGATACTGAATGCGACCAGCATCGCCGCGAGAAGCATAGCGAGGAGCCGTTTTCGGGGTCCGTAATCAGTGGCGAAATACCAGCCGAAGAGGATAAGCAACAACAGCCCGATGAAAAATGTGAACGCGGGACTCATTCCGATTACTAATTGCGGATTACTGATTGGTAATTGTCGGTCATCGGCACATCACATTCTTGATTACTCCATTAGTCCAGCACCCCAATTCTCCGTCACTCCGCCGCTTTCGCGACGCTCGCGATGGCCGATTTTTCCATCTCGATCTTCACGTTATCCGCAACTTTCACGATTACAGTGGAATCTTTTACATTGGCAATGAGACCGTGAATGCCGGAACTGGTTACAACCCGATCGCCGGTTTTGAGCGCACTGACTAATTGTTGCTGTTCCTTTTGTCGCTTCGCCTGCGGTCGAATCCCGATAAAATAGAAGATGATCAGAACGAAGATGAGCGGGACGAAAAGATTGAATCCGCCGCCGGGACTGGCGGCGCTGCCGGGTGGGCCGGTCTGCGCTTGAGCTAAGAGCGTGAGTAAAATCATCAGGTAGTAGACGGGAGTCGGAGCTTAATCTTACTCGCGCCGCCTGCAATTTTTTAGTTGGAAGACGAAGCTTTGTGGCTGTCACCGCGCCATTTTTTAGAAGGAAATCGAATCGCTGCGATCAATTCACCGTGTGCCTTCCGTCAGGTCGAGAGTCGCCCGTGATTAACACCGCCGAGAATCTTTTCGACGGGCGGCCAAGTCCTTGCGTTAAGATTGGGTGTTTGACACCAGTGACGCGAGGGTTTCTAAGAACCGCATTTAATCATGCGAAGCTCATACAAGCCGCAGGCATTACTCGCGCTAATCACCGCTGCTGCGCTCGCGCCGTTCTTCAATAAAGCCTTTAATGCTGACGATCCGCTTTTCCTTTGGATGGCCCAGCAAATCGCCAAACATCCACTCGATCCGTACGGCTTCGATGTGAACTGGTCTTCGTTTACGCAACCAATGTCGTTGGTCATGCAAAATCCGCCGCTTTGTTCGTACTTTATCGCGGCCGTCGCAAGCGTCTTTGGTTGGAGCGAAATGGCGCTGCATTCGGCCTTTTTCTTTTGGACCGTATTGTCGGTCTTGGGAACGTTTGCACTCGCGCGCCGCTTCAGTCGCGAGCCGTTCATAGCTGCGCTGGTCACAATCTTCACTCCCGTATTTCTTGTTTCGGCGACGAGCGTGATGTGTGACGTGATGATGCTGGCGCTTTGGCTGTGGGCGCTGGAATTCTGGCTTGCCGGGCTGGGTCGACAACAATCGTGGCGTTTGCTCGTTTCGGCAGGGCTAATTTCTGCCGCTACCCTGACGAAGTATTTTGGAATTTGTCTCGTCCCCTTACTCGCTACTTACACGCTGGCACGAGATCGGCGGTTTACGGTACAACTTATAGTTCTATTGCTTCCCCTGGCCGTCCTTTTCACTTACGAAACCCTGACAGACGAAGCCTACGGTCATGGGCTTTTTAGCGAAGCAATGATCATTTCTTCCGCTGTCTCATCGCTAACGCGACCGTCGCATCTCGCTCAGTTGCTGACTGCCCTGGCGTTTGGCGGTGGATGTCTGATCAGCGCGCTATCTTTTGCGGCATTTT
>QHPM01000358.1 GCA_003219095.1 Verrucomicrobiota bacterium | reverse complement strand
CAGCCGGCAGCGATCTCGCTCAGCGCCGTTTCAACCTGGTCCGGATTGAGGGATCCTTCCGCCTTCGACTTTATCCAGCGCGCCTGGGAGCTCATCGCGCTTTCGAATTAACACGAAAGCGGGATCAGGGCTCGGTTTGCGAGAGCATTTTTTTCCGCGCCTGTTCCAGCAGTCGGCGTTCGCGCCGGCTCAAACTTGCCAGACCGCAGCGGGAAATCTTCTCGAGCAACGGATCTATTTCCTCGGCGACAAATTGACCAGCACTCATGAAGCGCAGCCGCGCCGCTTCGACCCGGCGGCGACGAAGCATGCGTTGCAGGACCGAGGTACCGCCAAATCCAAGAAGATTGGCATAAAACCAACCCGCAAGCGCACCGCCGAGAAAGGCACTATGACCGACACTGCCGGTGCGATCGAAAAGCAAGAGGGCAATGGCAGCGAGAAGTGCGATCTGGGCGACGCGGCGCATCTTCAATCGCACCGGCACCATAAAAAGGAGCAGAGTTGTCATTTCCAACTCGGGCAAAATGGTGGCGTAGGCTACGAATATTGCGGCGATGCCTCCGCCAGCCGCGAACAAGATGCAATCGCCTGGCATGAGGAAGAGATGACCGAGCTCGCCGCTAAACGCGCCAAAGAGATAGAGAAAAAGAAATTGCCGCTGGCCGATAATCACCTCTACATCGCGCCCGATAAAATAAAGGACCAGCATGTTGGCGATGAAATGCCAGATGTTGTTATAGAGCAGCGGGGCGGTAAAAAATTGCCAGGCGTAGGCCTGCGAAATACCGCGATCACTGAGCCCGAGATATTCTAGAACAAACTCGCGATTCCAAGAGGTGAGAACGAGCTGGATAATGAACCCGGCCGCGTTCAGACCCAGTAATGAAAAGAGAACGATCCGCTGCGGAGGCGCCCAAGAGCGCGTGAAACGCGACGCCTTTCGCCCTGATAGCCGCATACACTAAGATTATCGCACTCGGCGAACGCTGTCGACGGGTGATTCGCCGCGAAGCGAAATTAGCCTGGCGCAAGCACCCGGAGACCCCGTTCCCGCACCCGAAACTCCACCGGGCAGATCCCAATCAACTCGCCGTCGACCTCGACCGGCACCTCGTGCTCGGAGGAAACCCGCAGGCGTTTGGTCTGAAAATAGTCCAGCTCTGGCATGCTAATGGAAGAGCTGAAGATCACCTCTTGCAGATAACGAATAATGTCGAGATAACCGATTCGCTTAAATACGACGACATCGAGCAAACCATCGTCGATGAGGGCGCGTTTGAAGAATGGGAACGGTCCACCATAAAGGCGACCATTTCCGATGAGGACGAAGGAGCCTTCCATGGTTTTCGTGTCCTTCGACTCAATTACGAGCTGCGGGGGCGGTCGGGAGGCGATCTGCGCCGCCGAAATAAGATAGCTAAGCGGGCCAAAACTGCGTTTAAAGGCGACGCTGGTTTCCTTCACCGCCTGGGCGTCGAGTCCGATGCCGGCGAGTTGCACGAAATGTTTTCCATTCGCGTTTGGCAAATCAATGGTGCGGGTGTGTCCATCACAAATAATCTGCCAGCATTGCTTCAAGTCGCCCGAAGGCAAACCGAGTTCGGTGGCAAAGACGTTGACCGCCGGCCGCCACAATTCTCTGGTACCCTTCCCGCGCCGCTTTGCGGGCGAGCGATTCCGCTTCGCCAATGCGTGAGGTCGAACGCAACGCCGCTCCATGCGCCACCTTTTCCACTCGCGAACGCCAATGACCGGCCCGCTCGCTACGTGCCGCCGGATTTAGAATAACAAGAGTATCCTTCACGAATGATTTACTGCGATGACGCGCTGAGTAATGTTTTTTGAATGTTCCGCCTCAGGCGAACCATCGGATGGCTGTTCCTGGCCGTGGTTGCGATTTTTCTGGTATCGCTGCTGGGGGCAAACCTCTATGTGCAATCGCAGACAACACAAGCGCGGATTCAGCAGGAACTCAGCCAACGTCTTAAGATGCCGCTGCAGATTCAGCGCATCAGCGTCACTCCGTGGGGCGGGTTGAAACTTAGCGGAATCACTATTCCGCAAAGCAACGACGCCCACGCTCCGCCATTTCTCCAAGCCAGGCACTTTCAACTTCGCGTCCGCTTGCGTTCGATTTTCTGGCGACCGCTGGTGATTAAAGAGGTCGCGCTGATTGCGCCGGCGGTGATTTGGCCGCAAAACGAATCTGGAGAATGGCGAGTGCCGATGACTGAAACGCCCTCCGAAGGGCAGGCGCAAGCCGAGGAGTCGACCTCTTCAACCGCGGACAAGGTGCCGGAAGGGGCGTTGCCTGAAAAGGAGCGGAAGCAAATGAAAGCAGTGGAGGGCGAAAATGCTGCAACCGGACCGCAAATCAAAAGGGTGCGGTTGAGCGATGGCAGTTTCCATTTCCTGGACCATGAGAAGCGAAACATAGCGTTGTTCGACGGGGTCCAATTTTCTTCTTCCATGCGTGACGTTACTACGATTCGAGGCCAGGCCCGCATCGACAAAATCGCTCTCCGCGATCGCGTTTTTCTTTCTGCGCTGCGTTCGCTCATTCGTTACGATCCGAGCGAGCTCGAGCTCTCCGAGATCACCGCGCAAATCGCGAAGGGACAACTGACCGGCGATTTTTCAATGGAACCGCAGGCCGAAGATTCGCCCTTCACCGTGCACGCAAGTTTTCATCGGCTCCAGGCAGATCAATTAGTGGCGGAAGCGGGCGGCTCCCGAGAAACCATTCGCGGTATTTTAGAAGGGACTCTGGAGGCGACCGGCAAAACTGCCGATCCCGATGCTCTGACCGGTTCCGGCACTATACTCTTGCAAAACGGCCACGTGCAGCAGTTCGCAGTGCTCGCTGCGCTCGGACAATTGCTGCAAATCGAGGAGCTGACGCAGCTCGACCTCGAACAAGCCGAGGCAAAATATCACCTCGC
>QHPM01000357.1:451-2523 GCA_003219095.1 Verrucomicrobiota bacterium | reverse complement strand
GCACGTTGGATTTCAAACAGCAGCCGAGGGCGCGCTTTGCCGTGCGGAGACTGATACACTATTTAAACGTCCAAGGCTCGGAGGAACTGTCTCGACTCGATGCACCTGAAATGTCAAAGAATTTACACCCGGCACCCATTTTTTTCCCCCTAGTCGAGACAACGCCGGATTGCAGAGTCCCGGAGATCGAAAACGACAAAATGAAAGACACCGATAAATCGGTCAATAAAAAGTGACCTCGTCTGTGTGCAAAACAGTTCATCACGCGAAACCCTTGGTAAAGACGTCCGCGATCGCCCCAGCACGACGGACACCTCCACCTTGTAGTCGGTTCCGAACATGAAGTGGTAGACGAGAAGCTGCGGTCAATCTCGACGAAGTGATTTCCCGACTGCGTGACGCGGTTTCGAATTTGGAGGCGGCGCGAGAATAAAAACGGCCTCGAACTGACAGACAGAAAATCCGAACTCGTAAAATTCTTCGCGCGCGCGCATTCGATGTGACAGCTTGCAAACATGTTGACCCGGCGATTAATCATTTTCTCTGTTCCGGTTCTCGTTCTGCTGAGCGTGGCACAGTCATCTGCGGCCGATTCGGAGGTAAGCGGCGTTTTCAAGGGGAACGATCAGCCGGCGAAACTGATGTTCGTTTCCGCGCACAAAGGCACGCCGTTCGCAGACAAGGACACGATCAAGCTCGTTTTTACCGAAAAAGATCATGTCAAAGATGAACGACCCGATTTAAAAGCATTGTTCGGGGATTATGGCAGCGCGCTCGTGATTGGAATCCAGCCGGACGGAAAAGTTGCTCGCGACGGACGGAAAACAAGAAGCATTCGGCCAAACCTGGGAAGTTAATCTTATTTTTAAGGCGAAGGCGCCGTAAAAGGCCCGTCAAAAGACTGCTTTGCCTGAAAGCGGCGTGATCCGTTAAAACGTTAAATCGTTGCAACGGCAGAGGAAACTGTCGCCAGTGCCAGTGTGGCGTCCAAAAGGAAAGTCGCTGCCGGCGCTGGACTAATTGACACTCTCTCGGCCGGCGATAAGATCGGCGCCGTGCCGGAGGAGAAGCAGACGCGCGGCGCCAGCCGATACGAAGCGGTCATCGCGACGTTTGTCGGACTCTGCGCCCTGTGTGTTTCCGGCTACACGGCCTACATGCAGCGCCAACAGGTGCGGGCGGCCGTGTGGCCAATCCTGCAATTCGATAGCAGCAATGCGCCTGACATTCACTTTACCTTGGCCAACAAGGGCGTCGGCCCCGCGATCATCCGGGATGTCATCTTAAAAGTGGATGGCCAGCCGGTGAGGAATTGGAGGGAGGCGCTCGAGAGAATACTCGGACCTGGGGAGCATCACGCTTCCGAGAGCGACATGAGCGGTCGTGTGCTCGGCGGGCGAATCGATGACTGTCCTCACCCCATTCGATCCCCGAGGCAAGCCCCTCAGTTTCGACGAGTCCAATCCGCTCTGGGTGAAGACGAACAAGGACCGCGAACGGATCACGGTCGAGATTTGCTATAGCTCGACGCTGGGGGAATGCTGGACCTTGCGCGCAGGCGAGTCGATACCCAGCACCACCACCGAGACACGACGTTGCCCGACTACGTCTGCGAGTAGTTTCCAGCAGTAATTAGGCGGCGTTCCGGCGTGAAAGGGAAATAGGAAGGTAGAAATAGGAATAGGGGTTCAGTCCTCACTATTGCACTTTTTGGCTTCCTCTTGCGCTAACAGATTAGATACACGGCCCCAGCTTCCCATTCTGAAATGTTGCGCAATCCACTGTTAAATTACAGAGCTGCCGCTGGCAGGTATTGATCGAGACCCTCCTTCTGTCGCTTATAAAAGTGCAAAAACTGAGGACTGATTCCCTAGTGCCCTCCATGGGAGAGATGGAAATCCGCATGAGCAATCGGCTGGTAAAATCGTAGCGCCTCGATGTCGCTGCCAAGTTCACGTAGCGGGTACAGTCCTTTCGCATAGCCGGCGCCGGGATCTTGCACGAGATAGTCGAATCCATTTTTGCCGGCGATGACGACAAAATGCGTGATGCCATTCGGTAGCCGCACCCGC
>QHPM01000357.1:0-204 GCA_003219095.1 Verrucomicrobiota bacterium | reverse complement strand
AACGCCCGCCGCGCGGCGAGAGTTTTCGTTTCCAAGTCCAGTCGATGTGCACTGCGAGCGCAGTGACGAGCAGAAGGATGAAAATGACGAAAGGCCAGCGACGCTTCAAATCACCAAACCATGGCCGCGACTGCCTGCTCGCGAAAGCTACTGCGGAGCGATAGCGGTCGATCGACCTCTCAAAATGTATTTCTGGATCTTTCC
>QHPM01000049.1 GCA_003219095.1 Verrucomicrobiota bacterium | reverse complement strand
CACCGATGCGATCCGAAATTTCGATGGCAGCTTCAGACCACGCAGAAGATCGCGTCGCTCGCGCAGCGCAGTTCTCAATAACGAATGGCCGTCCAAAAATAAGAGATCGAAGGCAACAAATATTACCGGCACGTCGGCCGAAGAAGTCTCAAATAAATCAAGCGCGTCGGTTTTTCGCCCAAGCCGTTTCTGCAAATCGAAAAATGTCAGCTTCCGATCTTCGGCAAACGCGATGATCTCGCCATCCAGAATTACTTCTTCCGAAAATTTGCCCGGCTGGCGTGCAGTTGCGCGCGAATGCCATCGAATTTGTCCTCGACATATACTGTAGCCGGCGCCGTTGACGCCGGGCCGCAGCCAGCGGCCGCGGCTACAGCTACTGCTGTCTCAGCGGCAGGATGCAAAGGTCTGCCAGTGACGGCGGCAGTTGTATCGGCGGCAGCTGCATTCGCCTCGAAGAACCTTTTCCAGATTGCTTCGGCGGTTGGTTCAGGACTGGCGAGCATGCATTTGATGGGGCGAAAGAGCGAAAGCTCCGCCCGGCGAAGGTCGTTATTTCTTGCCAGAACCGCGGTGCGTCCGATGTCGCCGAGGAGCATGTTCGCTTCCTTCACCTCATCGAGTGGCGCATTGAATGCCCTGGCGATTGCTTCCTCCACCAGGCCCTCACGTAATCCAATGCGTAGATCGCCGGTGAGAATCTTGACCACATACTGACCTTCCCGGGCGGAGAGACGCCCCAATCGATTTTGCAGCGCCTCTTTTTTTGCGACCGGTCCACGCAGTTTCTGGAGTTGCTCAAAAAACTTGTAGGAATCGACGATACCGAAAGGCTCCGGAACGGTGCGGCCATCGAGCACATCGAACGCAGTCTTGCCGGCATCGCCATGACTGTGAGCAATGCGCCGAAATTCTGCCTCGCTGATTTTTGTTGCGCCGCCAAGGGCGCGGTAAATGACGGAGCCTCCCACTTGCAGCGTGCGCAGATCGGTTTGCGGAAAAGCATGACCGGTAAAATAAACCGTGGCGAGCGCGAGTCGCTCGTCTTCGAGCGTCGAAAAATATTCTGCCAATTGATCGACCTTCTCAAGCTTCGCGGGCGTTGCCGCAATCGCTTCGCCAACGTTTGCAAAGGCGAGAAATTCCGATGTCGCTGCCGCAATTGTAGCTGGGGTCGCTGATCTCGAGCCGCGGTCGGCGACCGCGGCTACAGGAGCTATCTCCGGTAATTGCGCCAGAGATGTTCCGAAGGTCAACTCCATCTGATTTTCCTCGGTCAAGGCCCATGCTTCAATCCCGCGTGCGCGTAAATCGCGTGCAAACTGTGCGGCGAATCCGTGCAAAGTGAATACCCGCCTCGGTCGCACCAGCTCGACGTAACGCAACAAGTCATCGTAATCGGCGTGGTCGGAAAGTGGAAACGCCGCGTCTACCTGATAACGATAAATCGCGTTCGGATCCACCGCCCAGCCGGTGATCATGGCTACGCGTTTGCGCGGAATTTTCTCAAGCATGCGCGAGCGATTCGCGCTCGGCGGACAAATCAGAACTTTGCCGGCCAGATCATTGGCGTGATAACGAAGGTAATCGCAAAATTTCTGGCCGTATTGTTCGTAAATACGCGTCATTTGATAAACCGAACCGTGCAGCATCGGCGTGAGGTCGGCTCCGGCGAGGGCACAAAGGATTTCCTGCGCTTTGCCCAGCGAATAGCCGAGGAGCACCGGAACTTCATCGGCCTCGATCGCATCACGGCAAAAAGCGATAATTTGCGCGATCACTTCCTCCGTCGGCGGGAGGCGATAACGCGGAATGCCATAGGTTGTTTCCATGATCAGGGTGCTGGCCGCTGTCCATTCCGCAGGCTCGGCCGATTGACCCCGGCGCAATTTGAAATCGCCGGTGTAAAGCAGCGAATCATTCTCGGTGCGTAAGAAAAACTGGGCCGAACCAAAAATATGACCGGCTGGAAGCAAGGTCACCTGCATTCCCCGGACATCCTGTTCCTGGCCGAATGGCAGGATGATTTCCTTACGTTTTCCCGGTAGCCGCGCTTGCATCAAACGCGCGGTTCGCTCCGAAACGATCATCTCGCGATGCGGTGCAATGTGATCGCTATGAGCGTGAGAAACGAAAGCGAAATCCTTCGCCTCCCAGGGGTCGAGCCAGAGATTCTGTTGCGGCAAAAAAACACCGCGCTCGTATCGGACATCGATCACACCGAAATTTAGCTGCCTGTTTTTGAAGTGAAACCGGCATTCTCTCTCGATTGACAGGGTCGCACCCAGCCGGTTTGATATGGGTAATGCGATTTACCTGCGCGGTCGCGCTTTTGCTTAGCGTCAGCTCTGTCGCTGCCGCGGATACCGAGCAAGGGAAATTTCCGCTGGCGCTCAATCCCGATTTCCAGTTTCGCAAAGCTAAGATTTACACGCTGTCGCAAAACCCTCCCCGTAACAGAGGACAGAAAGGGAACAATCCCTCGAATCCGACGACTAAGGCCAATCTCAAATCGAGTAGCGTGATTCAGGAGGCTTCGCTGAATTTTGAACGCTCCTATCGGATGTATGGCGCAGTCACCGGGCTCGATCAACGGCAGCGCTTCGGGCAGTACTTTGACTTTTTCTGGCGGGCGAAACGGCCCTCTGATTTGACGGTCCGGTTTGAATACAAACAGGAGAACCTTCACGCTTTTGTGCAGGCAAAAGAGCAAGCCTACCAGAACGTGCACGGGACGAATCACAGCGAATTTCGAGTGGTGGGCGACGAGTATTTTGATGACGGGCAAGTGCTGGCCTGGCGTTGCTTACTCATTGAACACGGCCGGATCGTAGCCGAGAAACGCTCTTTTCTATGGGACTAGTTCGTTTGACTGCCAGGCCTAAGTTTCATAACTTTCTATAGTTAACTGTGGAATCGTCGATTCAGGTCGGAGTAAGCGGCCCCGCCGTCTGGGTCCGGGTGGAGGGCAAGGGCAATTTTCTGAACAGCGGCAATTTCAAGCAGTTTGCGCGCGAAATGGTGGACCGCGGCTATCGTGAGTTCGTTGTCGATCTGCTCGATTGCGCGATGATGGATTCTACTTTCATGGGGACAATGGCCGGACTGGCCTTGCGACTAAAGGAACTTGGGCAGGGACATCTTCGAGTGGTGCATTGCGGCGAACGCAGCCGCCAATTGCTTTCCGGCCTTGGTCTCGATCAGCTTTTCCAAATCTCCAGCAACGGCGCGCGCGCCCCGGAATGCGGCGCGCTCGCTACCGACACTCTGGGAAAAAAGGAGCAGGCCAAGGAAATGCTGGCAGCTCACGAAGCGCTGTGTGAAGCGGTACCGGAAAATCTTTTGCGGTTTAAAGACGTTCTCGATTACCTCAAGCAGGATCTTCACGACAACCCGGTAAAGAAGTAAGTTGGCCGCCGACTTCATGTGGCCGACTCTTCTCTACGCGCTCCTGGCTATCGCGATCTGCGGGTGGGTTTTGACGGCCTTCCGCCAAAGGCGCAAGGTCAACGCTCTCGAGCGCTCGAAGGAGGAGATCCAGGTCGAAGAAACTCTCGTCTTCGATTTTTTACACGGCCTGGGTGAAGCTTTTCGTGAAACGATCAAGCCGAATGACCTGCATCGGCTGATCGTGGAAGGAGCCACGCGAATTCTCGACGCTCACGGAGGCGCGCTCTATCTCACCGATCGCAGCGGGAATAAACTCGTGCCAGTATTTCTTTCCAAGGGTTGTCCGCCGCTGGTGCCGGTGCCGGGCCACATTTTGCATCAGGCCGCGACTACTCCCGCTGCCTTGGAAGGATTTTTGCGGATGCATAGTGTTCCACCGGGCGAAGGTTTGATCGGAACGGTCTGGCAGACCGCGCAACCGGTTTCGCTCGCCGACGTGCGGGACGTGCCGGAATTAGCGCGCCTGCGCGAGACGCCTCTCGGGACCGCTTCGCTGATGGCGACGCCTTTACTTTATGGCAAACAAAACATGGGCGTGCTCGCGGTTGGCAACGGCCCGAGGGGCATGCCGTTTTCGCCGAGCGATTTTGTCGTCTTCAAATCGATCGCCGAGCAATCCGCTTTCGCCCTCTACAACGCCATCGTTTACTCCGAAGCGAATGAAAAAAAGCGGCTCGATCACGATCTCGAAATCGCGCGCGACATTCAGCGGATCCTGCTTCCGGAAAAATCGCCGGCCATCCCCGGTTTCGAAATTTCCGGTATCAACATTCCGGCCCGGCAGGTGAGCGGCGATTACTTTGACTACATCCGGGTGGACGAACATCGCCTGGGCGTGGCGATTGCGGACGTTTCGGGCAAAGGCGTGCCCGCGTCGTTGATCATGGCGATCTGCCGAAGTGTTCTGCGCAGTCAGGCGCCGCAAAATCCATCGCCGGCGGAAGTTTTAAAGGCAGTAAATCGCCAGCTTTATCCCGACATCAAAGAGGACATGTTCATTAGCATGGCATATTTGGTGGTGGATCATTCCGTTGGTTCAGTCACGATCACCCGAGCTGGCCATGATGCGCCCTTGCTCTATCGTCGCGCGCAGCAAACGGTCGAACTGATTAAGCCGCCCGGAATGGTCGTTGGCATCGATAGCGGGAGTGTGTTCGATCGGATCAACACCGATTTCGCAATCTCGCTCGAGCAGGATGATTGTCTGATCCTTTATACCGACGGCGTGACCGAAGCTTTGGATGCCGAGGGTTTCGAATTCGGCATTGACCGGATGATTCAATCGGTCCGGGCAAGCGCTGCTCACGGCGCTTCGGCCGTTATCACGCGAATCATAGATGACGTGCGCAATTTCGTGGGCGCGCATCCACAGAACGACGACATCACTCTAATTACCATGCGTAAACATGAAAAAGACCAGCCCTGAACCGCGCGAAGAAGACAAGATTCCACCTCCAGTGCCGGCCGAACGGGAAAACAGTTCAGCCGACGGAGAAGCTACCGAGGATGCAGTTGCGAGTTTGCAAGGCGACCTCGATCGCTTCCGCGACCTGGCGTTGCGAACCCAGGCCGACTTTGAGAATTACAAAAAGCGCGCCGCGCGCGAGCGTGATGAAGGGATTAAATACGCCAACCGCACCCTGCTTGAGCGCCTGGTCCCAATTGTCGATAATTTCGAGCTTGGACTCTCTGCCGCCCGGGAGGAAAGCGAGCACTCGCCGATTTATTCCGGCATGAATCTGGTGCTGAAACAACTGACCGATTTTCTAACGGATAATGGACTACAGCCCATCGACGCGGTTGGGAAAAAATTTGATCCCAACTTGCACGAGGCGATCGGCCACGAACCAAGCCGTCAAGTTCCCGAAGGTCAGGTCATCCGACAAACCCGCCGCGGCTATCGTTTGAAAGATCGGCTTCTGCGACCGGCGACGGTGGTGGTTTCGAGCGGGGCCGCTGGAAGTCGTGAGAAGTGAGAGGGTAGCGCGCACATGCTGTGCGCATAGGGTGGCAAACCTTGCTTTGATGTCACCATCCACCTGTTGTTCCCTACTCTAAATGCCTACAACCAAACGCGACTATTACGAAGTGCTCGGGGTCGCCCGAGGCGCGCATGAGGATGAAATCAAGCGCGCCTATCGCAAACTCGCGGTCAAGTTCCATCCGGACAAGAATCCGAATGATCCGCAGGCCGAGGAAAAATTTAAGGAACTGGGCGAGGCCTACGATGTCCTGATCGATGTCGATAAGCGTGCCGCCTACAATCGGTTCGGGCACGCCGCTTTTTCGCAAGGCGGCCCCGGCTTTGGTGGCGGGTTCCATGATCCGTTCGATATTTTCCGGGAGGTCTTTGGCGGCGGTGGCGGCGGAATTTTCGAGAGTTTTTTCGGTGGCGGTGGCGCTGGTGCTGGTCACGCGGAGGAGCGGCAGCGCGGTTCCGATTTGCGTTACGACATGCAGATCACCTTGGAAGAAGCGGCCTTTGGCGCGGAGAAAGAGATCGAAATTCGAAAGCTGGATACATGCGACCAATGCAACGGCAGCGGCGCCGAGCCCGGCTCACGCTCGATCAATTGTCCAACCTGCGGAGGTCGCGGACAGGTAATCAGTTCTCGCGGTTTTTTCCAAGTATCGCAAACCTGTCCACGTTGTCGGGGAGCCGGACAAATTATCGAAAAGCCATGTCACAAATGCGCCGGCGAAGGGCGGGTCGAAAATTCCAGCCGGATCAAATTGAAAATCCCGGCGGGTATCGGCAGCGGCTCGCGCTTGCGCTCCTCGCGAAATGGCGAAGCCGGCATCCGTGGCGGGCCGCCGGGCGATCTCTACGTCGTGCTCCACATCAAAGAGCACGCGGTGTTTCAGCGCGACGAGGACGATCTCTATTGCGAGGTCCCAATTTCGTTCGCGATGGCCGCGCTCGGCGGCGAGGTCCCGGTTCCGACGCTCGAAGGAAAGGCAAACCTCCGAATCCCGGCCGGGACCCAAAGCGGCCAGGTCTTCAAGTTGCGTGGTAAGGGAATCGCAAACATCGAGGGCCGCGGCCATGGAGATTTACTCGCACGCGTCATGGTAGAAGTGCCGACGCGATTGAACGCCGAGCAACGCCACAAACTGGAGGAATTTTCCGCGCTCTGTGGTGAGGAAAATACGCCGCTGCATAGAAGCTTTTTTGAACGCGCAAAAGATTTCTTTCGCTAATTAGATCGACCACGGATTACACGGATAAAAAGCTCGCGCAGCGTGATCCTTCGACTTCGCTCGGCATGACGGATCAATTTTGATGCATCGCTTTTACGTCACCCCGGACGATTGGAATCCTGACTCGCTCGTTTTGGGCGGGACGGAAGCGCATCACGCGCGCGCTGTGCTTCGCCTGCAGTCTGGTGGGCGAGTGGTTGTGTTCAACGGTCGCGGCCATGAAATCACCGCTGAGATTGCGAAGATAACCCGCGAGGAAATTCTCTTGCGCAAAATTCACGAGGCGCGAGTACCGCCGCTGCCTTGTCAGATAACACTGGCGCAGGCCATTCCGAAAGGAAAGAACATGGATTTGATCGTGCAAAAGGCAGTCGAGATCGGAGCGGCCGAGATTGCCCCAGTTATTTCCGAGCGCACTATTGTTCATCTCGAGGCCAGGAAGGCGGCGCAAAAACAAGCGAAATGGCAGCAGGTGGCGATCGAAGCAGCCAAGCAATGTGGACAAAACTGGCTGCCGACAGTGCATCTTCCGAAAACGCCGACAGAGTTTTTTTTAGAGATAGAGGCAGGCGTGCCTGTCGCGCCGAAGCAGCGCGAAGGCGGGTCGCCTGCACAGAATTCTCGATTGGAGCCGACACCGAAATCCGGTTCCGAACTTCGCTTAATTGGCTCGCTTCAGTCCGACGCGATGCATTTGAAAACGGTCCTGGCCGATTACGAACGCGAACATCAGACCCGACCCGCAAGCGTTCTGATGTGCGTGGGTCCGGAAGGCGATTTCACGCCGGCGGAGCTCAATCTCGCGCGAAGTCATGGCTGCCGGCCCATCACCCTCGGCCCCATCATTCTGCGCGTGGAAACAGCGGCGATTTATTGCCTGAGCGTGCTTTCCTACGAATTGTTAGCCGCGCCGCTCTGATGGAGGTCGCAGCTCGAACCTGCGTTAGCCGTAACCGGCTACTGAGCGCATGATTTCAACGACGGAAAGGACGAAAGGGACTGTTTCTCCCTGTATAATTTGATGTGGTCAACTGGTATC
>QHPM01000282.1 GCA_003219095.1 Verrucomicrobiota bacterium | reverse complement strand
CGGCGGAATTTTCGGTTCCCAGAAAACGACTACCCCAATCTCATGCTGATACTCAGCGGCTTCCGCGAATTCATTCAAAGCCAGGATAAGACGCTCAAGCTGGCGCAGTCCGCCAATTCTCCAATTGGCAGACTCATCGGCCAAAATCACGACGCCATCGAAGTCGTGATTCGTGTCGGTCACGGGAGGCGGGCGTGGTTCGCGCCCAGCGGCGCGGTTAAAAAGATTCTTGAGAGCGAAGATCATGATGGTGCAGGCACAGGCGGCGATAATATGCAAAACCCAGCTGGGTCGGCCGCAAACGATGATCGACATGAAGACGAAATTAAAAACATCTCGTTTGGTCAAATCGGAAACGAATGAAGTGATACCAGCACTAATGTGAAGCAGGCCGGAATGCTTGATCATCCAAAGCTTCAACTGATCGCCTTCATTGAAGCTTTCTCTGTTTCTGGTTGCGTAATGCGAGTAGATATCCGGGCTCGCCCGATTGGCGGCAAGGTCTTCGTCCAGCGGAGTTCGAGTCAGGAACGATTCGACGATACCAATCAAAATCGCAGAAATCACGGCCTCGAGAATATAGAATCCACGCATGCCTTCCGAAATTGCGGACTGACGCGACAAGCCAATGCCGAGGCAGATTACGAAGAGTAAACCGGCCACGCGATCAAAGATTTGATCCAATTTGCGGCCCGATTCGGATTCGAGATACCTGACGCGCGCGATCTCCCCATCGCAACCATCCAAAGCGCTATACAGTTGAAAGAGAATCGCGCCGATAGCGAAGCCAAAGTAATCGCCGCGGATCAAGAACATCATCGCGACAAGTCCGATTAAGCCAAAAAGGATGGTCCAACGATTTGGCGACAGCGGGAAACGCAGCAGCCATCGACTAACCATGCGCGAGAGCGGACGATTGAGAGCACGAGCGATGAATCCGTCCTGCGATTTGCTCGATTCGCGCAAGAGTCGCTTTTCCGCCGGGACAATATCGGATCGCTCTCGCAGAAAACCCCAGGTTAGTTCCTCACCATTTTTCCGATTGGCCTTGTCGATCTTCTCCTCAATCTCCCAAAGCTGGTGCTCGACTTTATCGATGGATCCCGCCGTCATCGCGTCAAGAGTGACGATGAGACCGGGCATGCTTGCCCTCGGGATCAGATTGCTTACGAGAGCAGAAAAAAAATCGCGTGCTGGAACAAGCCGGGTGCTGATCGCAGCAATCAGCCCCGCCTTGGCGTTGAATTCCTCGAGCGTCGTGTGCAACTGCGCCGAATTCAATTTCACCGCAGGCTTTATCGCCGGAATCGATTCTTCGTTGGTCGATGAATGGATGTAGACACGAATCGCGGTGTGCGTTTCGCGCGCGGAATGATCGATTGCAAGAAGTAGCCGGTCGAGTTGGCGAAGTCCGGCCACTTTCCAATCCGCTGTTTCGTTCGCAAAAATCAGAATCCCACGAATCATAATAACGCTGTCATTCTGAGCGAAGCGATGCGCCGTCGAAGAATCCTGGCATGTTACCGGGAGTTCGGCCACGGGATCCCTCGACTTCGCTCGGGATGACGAGATGGCAGGTCGTTTATAAGATAATTTGCTATCATCTTTTCAAAAAAAAGAACCACAAACCTACAGTGCTTTCCATTATCGTTCCCACGCTCGAAGAAGAAAAGTGTATTGGAACAACGCTCGGCCATCTCAAATCGAAGTTGTCGATCCCGCACGAGATCATCGTTTCCGATGGCGGCAGCAGCGATGCCACGGTCGGAATCGCAGGAAAGTTCGCCGATAAAGTAATCTCCTTCGACGGCAAAACGCGCCAGACGATTTCCCAGGGCCGCAACGCCGGAGCAAAGGCCGCCCGCGGCGACATCTTATTCTTTACCGATGCCGATTGCGCAATTCCGGATCCGGATGCTTTTTTCAACAAGGCGCTCTCTCATTTCGCGCGTGATAAGAACCTGGTTGGGTTAACCGGTCAGGTACGCGTTTTACCGGAACAAGAGACAATGGCTGACCGGGCAATGTGGAACTTGATGAATTTTGTGAGTCGGCTGCAAAACAATGTGCGGCATCGCGGTGATGCAGCCGGCGGCGAACTTCAAATGGTGAGGAGGGATGCCTTCGTTACAATTGGTGGCTATCGCGAAGATCTGGTCACGTGCGAAGATCGTGATCTTTTCCGTCGATTGGGACGAATTGGCAGAACGATGTTCGAACCTGACCTGATCGTTTTGCATAGCGGACGAAGGCAACACCAAGTTGGTTGGACATGGATGACTCTGCTTTTCTTTGTGAATACAATCTCTTTGTCTCTTCGCGGGAGGGTCGTTTCGAAGGAATGGAAGCCAGTTCGGTAAGCGCTCAGGACCAACATCGATGGTAGATGCCGCTTCGGTGATTTTGCGCGAGGTGAGCGATCGCCGAACACTGCGCCGCTACATTCATCTGCCTGAAAAGTTGTATCGGGAGTACGAAAATTGGGTGCCACCCATCTATGCCGATGAATGGAGATCTAACGATTCACGGCATAACCCGGCCCTGACGCATTCCGATGTAGTCCGTGTCCTGGCCAGCCTGAACGGGCAGCTCGTTGGACGCGTAATGGGGATTATAAACCGCAAGCACAACGACCAGAATAACGAACAAACGGCGCGTTTTTTTCAGCTGGATTGCGTCGACGACGCCAGCGTTGCGCATGCCTTGCTCCAATTTGTCGAGCAATGGGCCAAGAGGCACGGGATGAACAAAATTATCGGTCCCTTTGGATTTTCCGACAAGGACCCGCAGGGAGCGCAGATCGAAGGGTTCGAATATCTGCCTGTTATTGCCACGCCGACGAATCCTCCTTATCTGCCCGGTTTGATCGAAGGCGAAGGGTACGAAAAAGAAATCGATTGCGTTTCCTATCAAATTTCGCTGCCGGAACAAATCCCGCATGCGATCGAGCGGGTTTTTCGGCGGATAAGCCGAAATCCGAAATTAAAGCTGGTGGAGTGCTCGACGAAGCGGCAAATCAAACCCCATATCGTTCCTGCGCTGCAACTCGTGAACGAGACATTCACCGGTTTGCTGGGCTTCACTCCCATGAGCGACCAGGAAATCAACAAACTTAGTCGCCAATATCTCCCCATTCTCGATCCCGAGTTCCTTAAGATGGTGACTGACGAAAAGGGCCGAATCGCCGGATTTATCGTCGCAATTCCCGACATCAGTCGCGGGATAAAAGAAGCGAAGGGAAAACTCTGGCCGTTTGGTTTTTTACGAATTTTGGCTGCGCAAAAGAAGTCCGACCAGCTCGACTTGTTACTCGGTGCGGTTCACCCAGAGCTGCGCGGCATCGGGATCGACGTCTTGCTAGGTAAGGCTCTGATCGAGTCGGCCATCCGACGGAAGTTCAAAACCCTCGACAGTCATCTCGTTCTTGAGACCAATCGGCTCATGTGCACCGAATATGAGAAGTGGGGCGGTGAAATTTACAAACGCTATCGAGTATACCGAAAATTTCTCTGATGGCGGTGCCCCGCAATCAAATACTCGTTAGGCGTGAGCGACGCTCTGCATCATCCCGGGAACGAGCGTGTCGGCCAGAATATTCAGCGCTTCATCCAAATCGGCCCGGGTATGCTGAGAGGTCACGCAGGCGCGGAAGCAAATTCTGTCTTGCGGAACGGCTGGATAATCCACCGGCGCGACCCAAAGACCGCGCCGCCGCAATTCATGTCCCAGCCGATACATTCGCTCCCGATCACCGATGACAAGCGGCATCACGTAAGTTGTGGATGCGCCGGTATCGATCCCCAGAGCCCGAAGCTGGGCGTGGAAATAATCGGCGTTTTCCCAAAGCCGCGTTCGTAGTTCCGGCTCTCGTCTTGCGATCTCGAGAGCTTTGAGAATAGCCGCAATTATCACGGGCGGAAGTGCGCAGGAGTAGACGTAGGGATGGGCATAGAAACGCAGATACTGGAGGGTTTCTTTTGGCCCCGCTACAAATCCTCCCAGCGCGCCGAACGCCTTCGAAAATGTCCCGTAAACAAGCGGAAAGCGGTCTTGAACTCCAAATTTCTCCGCCGCACCGCGCCCGTTTTCGCCGCATCCGAGAATGGAATGGGCTTCGTCCACAAAAACCTTCGCACCATAAGCGTCAGCAACGGCAAGCAATTCCGGCAGCTTCCCGAAGTCGCCGTCCATAGAGTAAATCCCTTCGATAATAACCAGCTGACGGCGCCCTTGTTGTCGAGCGAGGGCAGCCTCCAGCGAATCCGGATCGTTATGTTCAAATTTTTCGGTGCGGCAACGCGACAACACCGCGCCGTCCCGCAGGCTCAAGTGGGAACGATTGTCCAGAAGGGCAACATCAGTTTTGCGAAGCAGGCCGGAAATCGTGCCGAGTGCTCCACCAAATCCGCTGTTAAAGAGCATGGCGTCTTCACGGTCCAGGAACTCAGCGATTTGACGCTCGAGTTCGCGGTGCAAGTCCGTCATCCCCGAAAGCATGGGCGATCCGCAAGCACCAAGACCGTGAGTTTTGAGAGCTTCCTGGGCGGCGGCAATTACTTCGCGATGATTGGCTAGTCCGAGATAATTGTAGGAGCAGAGATTAATGACCTGCTGCGGTTTGCCGCCGTATTCGATGGTGGTGCGCGCATCGGCCGACGCCAAAAGCTCCGGCTCGTAAAGTTTCACCGCCCATGCGCCGACCTGCATCCACTTGGTAAAACTGGGAGGCGCCTGCAGCGGATCGCCGGTTTCCCCAGCGAGAAAATTGCTCAGACTAAGTTTTGCAGGGTCTTGTTCGTTCATTCCTTATGGCCAGTTGATCGCCGCGGCAACCTTCCATATCGGGGCAGCCATTTTAGCGAGGACGCGACACGTCACAAGACTTTTAGTCAGAAACCATGGGAAGATCGGGGCCGCTTTATTTGTCCCAAATTGCTGAGACCCGGCGCTCCCACTGCTCGTAATTCCTCGCTGCATCCTGAATAAATGGGGAAGCCGCGATCAATCGAATGATAAAAGCGTTGAGCAGCGAGATCGGAAACCGCAATGGACGCACCACATCCATCAACGGAAGGTGTCGTCAAAAAAAATGCCTTCTCCCTCCCGCCAGTGTGCGGTTTGGCCACCAACCTTGATGCGACAGGCCTCTTCTGGTTTTGGAACAATCATGCCCAAATGATAACGAATGACACCCTTGTAGGCGCCGCAGTGCTCGGGGATGTGCGCGTGCGGCTTGAGGATCGAGAAGAAAGCAGTCTTAATTCCGGGCACGCTTTTGAGCAGGCGTGCCGTCTCCGGACATCGCCGGCAATTCGGTTCAGCCGTTAAGCCGTACGCGAAAAAGAAAAATGTTTTCCAGTTGTCGCCTTCTGTGATTTCCGCCTGATCAGGCGATAGCTCCTGGATGTTTGGCAGGTGTTCTCGCTTCTTCAATACTTCGTCGAGCTCGGCCCGAATCGTACCCCAGTTCGACGTCAGACTTTCATGCCAGGGAAATTGCTGCGGCGAAAAAAAGGGACGGTCGCCGATTAGCGAGTACCGGCCAATCAATTTGTGGATCTGAAGGAGGGTCTGCTGACCGCAACCAATAACGATGCGACGTACTTTTGCGTTCAATTTGCGCGATGTGACCTCTATTGTGGGCGGCAACTCTATCGACAAGACGCAAGATCGACAAATTATTTGCTCCCTCCGTCTTCCGCTCAGTGTCAGAGATTCTGCTGTGCCTCGCCATCTAACCTACCGGCTGGAATACGTCATCCCGCTTTTACTTCTCGCGCTGCTCGTCGCACTGAAAGTCATCTACCTATTCGCCTTTCGCATTGACTCCGACGAGACGCAGCACCTGCACGTCATCTGGGGCTGGGCCAATGGCCTGCTGCCCTACCGCGACTTGTTCGATAATCATTCGCCGCTGTTTCAGTTCCTCTGTTCTCCGCTCTTCCGCGCGCTCGGCGAGCGGGCCGACATCGTTATTCCGATGCGCCTGGCAATGATTCCTCTCTATTTTTTTTCGCTCTGGTTTTCGTCAAGTCCTCAGAATTCCGGACCGATGATTTATGGGCGCCGCTTTGGCTGTTGTTGATGCTGGCCCTGCTGCAGCGGCCGTTTAAAACGAGCAGTGCATTTCTTGCCGGAGCCGCGCTCGGGGCCAGCTTTGCCACTTCGATGAAGACGAGCGCGCTCTTGGTGGCGTTGGCCACGGCGCTGGTCGCCATCTTGATTGGCAAGATGATCCGCAGAAGTGCGATTGATTGGAGAAAGCTTTTTATCCTTGCTGCTACTGCGCTTTTCGGCGCCGCTCTTGTTCCGGTAAGCGTCGTCATCTTCTTCGCGTCGAAAGGGGCGCTGCCGAATTTTTATTACTGCGTGCTGCAGCACAATGTGCTGCCCGGTTTCTTCCGGCCTACGCCATTGACGCGAGTAATAGTAATTCTTCCCTTGGCCACGCTTGCGGTGAGCGCAGGTTATTACAGCTGGCGCAAAACCATCGATGTCGCCAAGCGCGATCGCGTTGCAATCGTTGCGGTGACCTCTATCGCGTGTTGTCTCTTGCTCGGCTATACTGTTCGAGCCGCCCGCCCGCTCCCGATACGAGTTACTCGCGCTGAGTTTCGTAGTGCTTGCCGAAATAACCATTCTCCTTTTGACCGACCCGCCGCGTCGGCGTGCCATGGACGAAAAGATCGGCATGATCTCGAATGTGTTGAGGTTAACGCACAAAAGCGATTTCGTCCTGGACGCGAAAGGCGAAGCGGTTTTTCGTCGCAGAGCATTTTATTACGCGCTCGAAAAATTGACGATTCAGCGGCTGGAGCGCGGCCTGATTAAAGACGACATCCCCGAACGACTTATTGCCACGCGGGCGCCGATTGCGATGACGCACCGAACTCCGCCTCGAGCACGCAATTTTATCGAGCACAACTATCTCGCCGTGGCCTGGCGTGTCCGCGTGCTCGGGAAGATGCTTGAACCTGCAAAAGAAAATTTCCCGGCGACCTACGATGTGGATCTTGCCATTCCTACACGCTACACGCTTGTTTTTGAGCAAGGGAACTTCGCTGCCCTCATTGACGGAACGTCATTTGACGGCCCGCGTTTCCTCCAGTCCGGACATCACCGGGTGCAGATTTCGGCTGGCGCCGGCCGATGTGCCTTGATTTGGGCTACCGCATCGGAAAAAGGCTTCTCGCCTTTCTCATCACTCGCTATCGACACATCTGGCGAGGACTAGGCAACGCTTGAAGGAACGTTCGCGTGCGTGCTCGATTGCTGTGGCCGTGTTCGTTCCTCCGGGTTCGGACCTCACCATTGTTAAGAACATTTTTCTGCGCTTCTAGTGGTATTGCGCGCCGCAGATTGTTGGGGAGTAAACTGACTGTTTGCCCGCGCGCGCCTCGCTTATCCATCTGTTGCAATATTTCGCGTTCTTGGAGAGAGTCCTGTTTCTGCCCTTAGCATTCACTGCCAATTCCAGAATGATGCTCGTCGCGCCGCATCCCGACGACGAGTCATTGCCCTGCAGTGTGGCCATTCAACGGGCGGTGCGCGCAGGCGCTGCCATCCGAATAATTTACGCAACCGACGGCGAGAACAATCCCTGGCCGCAACGCCTGCTCCAGCGAAAATGGCGCCTCAACCATTCCGACCGGCAGCGCTGGGGACAATTGCGCCGCAAAGAAGCGCTCGAAGCCCTTGCTCTCCTAGGCGTCCGCCCGTCTGACGTTAATTTTCTCGCTTTGCCCGACCAAGGCCTCACCGATCTGCTCCTGCACGATTGTCGATCTACGATCGACATTCTGGCCCGGCTGGTAACAGAGTGGGCGCCCACGCATCTCTTGCTTCCTTCGATCGTCGATACTCATCCTGATCACAATGCGCTTGCAGTGATGTTTCAGCTCGTCTGTAAACATTTGCTTCCGCGCGACCAGCCGATCTCGGTCTCGAACTTCGTCGTTCACGGACACAGCCCTGTTTTTCTTGAGCTAGCCGGCGAACTCAGAGCGTCGCCTGTGGAAACCGCCACCAAACTCGCCGCCATCGCTCGTCATAAAACGCAATTGAAGTTGGCGCGCCGGCGGTTCCTGCAATACGCGCAGCGCCCAGAACGTTTTTTACCCGTCGAGCCCGGCGATGGGAACTTGAGCGATGATCGACTTTGCAGGATTTCGAGAGATGCCCGCGGACTCCAGATCTACCTGCCAGCTTCGTTCAAATCGCTAGCTTCTCACGAACCGCGACTCTTGCTCATTGGCTACGATCGGGCAGGCACTCTTCTCAGCGCAGCAATGCGTCTGCCGCCGCTCTCGAGTAGGGTGACCCTGTTCGACGGCCGCACGCGTCACCCGCTTTCCCTGGTCCAGTGTCACGGCAGTTTTTTTCGCGGAATGAAGATCACCATACCGCCAACCATTTTTTCCCCCCGCGCCGACATTTTTGCGAAGGTCGACGCCCGCATCATCTTTTTCGATCAGGCCGGCTGGTCCGAGCTTTCTGGTATGGTTTTGAGCAGGCGTGCCATCTCCGGACATCGCCCGCAATCTGTCTCAGCCGTCAAGCCGTAAGGAAAAAAGAACAATGATCGGTCGGTCCGGGGGCAATCAACTCGTAGCTCAGTGGCCAAGGATACGCACCGAAGGGTCGTTCACGAACGCGCCGGCCGTTGTCTGACGCCCTGTGGAATCGATCTCCCGACGATCAATCACGCGAATGGGCGAGACCGTTGTTGTGCCCACGCGGCGCACTTTGATGCGTTGCGGGATGAGCGAACCGGTGACGAAAACCGTCTGCTCAACCACTTTCTGCTTTCGCTCAGGGCTGACCTTGACAGGCGTATCGGCAAGCGAGGCACCGGCCGCGATTAGAATCATAACGCCAGCAGCTATTACACTCTTCACAATGCAAAATACACTCGCGCGCTCGCGCTGCAAATCGCACCGAACACGAGAAGGACCCGACCCCTCCCGCGTTTCCAGGATTCAGAGGCGTTCGCTGGAATTGAGTTAGAACTTCTTCGTCAGGCGCGCGTACCAGAACCGGTTCGTAGCATCGTAAGTGAAGCCGGGATAATTCTGGCCGTTTCCATCTTCGCCGTTTGCCACTGGCGGATCTCGGTCAAATACATTGTTGACCCCCACCGTTATGCTCGTCCCGTCGAGCAAAATGCGTCGCCAGTCGGAAACACCGTAGTTGGCGGTTTGGGCTGAACCTTTTTCAGTGATACTGCCGTCTTTGCCGCGCGCGACTTCTTTCGCGTCTTTGGAATAACCTGGAACCGGTTGGTTCTCGACCGGAATGAGTCCGGTGAAATCATAGGTGGCCTGAAGATCAAGGGTCCATGTTTGGCTAACGTAGTGCGGGGTAACGCCATCCCCCAAAAATTCGTGGAACCCATCAATGTAGCGCAGCGTGCCGATGACATCGAAATGGTTCCAATTCCAATCAAGCTGGCTGGTGCCCTTCCATTTGTACCAGCCTTCGTTTGAGGTAGCCGGATCGGTAGTTCTACCGGCTAGATTTCCAGGATGCGCTCCAAACTCCGCCTCGATGAACTGCGGGTAGAGGAATTCATCCAGGTAGGTCGCCTGCGTGAGTGAGGTGAAGGTCCCCCAAGGCGTTTGCTTCTGGTACTGGAGGGTAAAGTCATACCCACGAGCCTCCTGAGAACCCAGATTTTGGTTTGAGAGCAGAATCCGGCTGATTTGACCGGTATTCGGATCGCGTTCCACGGCTTCCCCCGGTAATAGGCTACCGGTAGCTTCGCGATTCAGCACTTGCTGGGCAGTTGGAACACCCACTATGCCAGTGCGCTCAGTGTCCCAGAAATCAACCGATATGTTTAACCCAGGGACATATTTGGGCGTGTAAACAAAGCCAGCACTGAAGGATCGAGAATCCTCCGGTTGAAGATTCTTATTGCTCTGCACCAGAGTGTTCGTTTCCGGCTCGAACAACCCGCCGAACCTTGGATCGCGAGTACCCTGCAATGTGGAGATGGGAGCGGAAAACAATTCCTCGAGCGATGGCTGGCGGTACCCTTCCCCCCAGGTGGAACGAAACGTGAACTGCTCGTCGAATGGTTGCCAGCGCATGCCGACCTTTGGCACGAGCACATTGGTGTCGTTGTTCAGGAACTCTTCAAAGCGCACCCCATAAGTAAATTCGAGCGAGTGCAAGCCGGCAAAGGTGAAGTGCTCGCCGAAAATCGGAACCCTGGCTTCCGCGAACAAGGAGTAGGATTTTCTCCCCCCGCGGGCAGCCGGGACCGGCGAATTGCCGATAATATCGCCCTCCACGTTTAGCATATCTGGAGTCTCCTCCAGCGATTCGCGACGAAACTGGCCGCCGAAGGCGAAACCAACGCCCCCACCCGGCAGCTCAACGAGCGAGGTTGTATAAACTGTGGCATCAAGCGTCCACAGTTTCGAGATGTCTTCGTCTTTGGGATGCACCCGGGCAAAGTTAATCGTCGCCTGATTCGAGGCGATAGGAACGCGAAAATCACCGAAAGGATTGAATGGAACAGTCGTCCCGATAAATTGTGGTGAGTTCGGGTCAAAAATCGGATCGGCTGCGTTCAAGATCCGATTAAAGCGCGAAGCAGATACCTGCTGTCCGGTCTGGACGTTCTTAAGCTGGCTGTAACGCCAGCCGGCGTCGTAGCCCCAGGTTCCATCGAATAGCTTGTCTCCTTTGACGCCGAGAGTTGCGAGAACGGCATCAGTCTCATTGTCAAATAACCGATTCCCAAAGTCAGCCAGGCGAGCGCGGGTAGCGCCTGAGATGATTTGGTTGAAAGGATTAAAGGGATTGAACGCATCGGCCGGAACACCAGTCTCGAGATGGGTGGGGGTGTTCGGCGGTTCCGCCCCGGGCGCGATGGGCGAGTGAGGTGGAATGGCGAGCGTGGTCTGACCTTTGGTCTCAAAATTACCGGTCGCAGGGGGCGCCGCCTCGTTATGCGTTTTCACGTTTTGGTAATAAGCGTCGGCGTAGAGCACCATCTGATCCCCGAAGATTTTGTGATCAGCGGCGAAATAACCGCCGTAGCGCTCGCTTTCGGGGAAGGAGAGAGCAAACAGATTGTAGTCAAACCCGGGTCGCTGACCGCCGGCTGCTCGGACGCGGCTAGTGCCGTAGAGATAGCTGTTGGCCGGAGCTAGTCCGTTGGTTAAATCCGGCGGACTGGCGAATTCGGTCCCACCAGGATTTAAATTCGCTCCACCTGCTGCGGCCGCGACATCGCTGCTTAGTGAAAGATTATATGGGCTGTTGTTTGAGCTGAGGAAAGCGGGCACGATTGAATATGCGCGGTCGCGCTGGGCGATGGAATTGCGGTGATAGTAATTCAACACGCCAGTGATGTTGGTGGTGTTGTCGCCCACGCCAAAAATCGCCGAAGCCAGGAACTCACCCGAATCTTCGTGCTCTGTGTTGCCGTATTGGACGCTCGTTTCCGCGTAGTTTTGATAATCATGACGTAGCTTGATGTTGACCACCCCGGCGACGGCGTCTGCGCCATAGGTGGTGGAGGCGCCGTCTTTCAAAATCTCGATGCTCTCGATTGCAGCCGCCGGAATGGAATTGAGATCGACGAACATGACGTTAACCAAGCCGGGATTGTTTCCCGTCGGATAGGGAGCGACGCGCCGCCCATCAATGAGGATGAGAGTGGCGCGCGCATCGAAGCCACGCAGCGCGATCGTCGCGGCGCCCACCGCGGTGTTGCTGCCGTTCTCGTTGTTTGATTGTGGAATGACGTTCGCGTTAACCGTCGGAAGACTTTGGAGAAATTGTTCCGTCGTGCGCTCACCCGATTTGCTCATCGTTTCCTGGTTGTAGATGTCGACCGGGTTCGGTCCCACTTCTTCCGCCGTCGGAATGTTTGAACCAGTGACAATGACGCGCTCCGTCGTCGCGCTCGCACCCGGCACAAGATTTCCCTGGGCATCTCGGGCGCCCGCCGCGGCAACCGGCGCGGGAGAGGGAACCTGCGCCGAAACATTTAAGATAATGGCGAAAAAGATCGCCAGCAGAACCGCACTCTTACGGAATAATCCGCACTCAGGAAGTTGGATGGTGTTCATATTTTGTTGGGTTCAAACCGACGAATACTCAAAACGCCTCTAGGCGTTCAATTCTTTTTTTGCTTTATTTTTTTATTTGCGCGGACGCCTCTATAATTTCCACAACAAGCGTCGGCGTGGGTTCCTGAAAAATGTCGTATCGCATCGTTGAATTGCTTTTGACTGGGAGCGGCGACTTCCAATTCGCCGTGGTTTGAGGTTATCCAAGATGGGCCTCTGGCTACGTAAAGAGCGGGGTCGGAGAGAAGTCCCACTCCAGTTAGGAGTCGTGGCGCGGCAATGGTACAACACTTTGCCGCAACGCGCCTGTAGCGGAAGCGGTATCGAAATGGCCCATTCGATACGGCTTATTTGTAGTAATTCGGCATCCCGCTGTACAAAGCCGACGTCAACCCTGAATGAGCGATTGCAGGAAAGGCGCGCCTCGAGCCGCAGCCCGCCGAACTTGCTGACCGATCACTTTTCCGAAAGTTCGACGACTCCGTCCCAGCCATCAGCATCACTGGTCTTCAGCCTGGCTATTTGTCGAAGGTAGAATTCGGCGGGACCATCCCTGCCAGCCCGCATTTGCAAAGTGCGCTCCATCGTTTCACTTGCCTCTGAAAAGTTTCTTTGACGGAACTGCTCCACTCCCTCCTCGAACACCTTGATCCAGCTCCAGTCGCCATTCCCATCTTCTCGAGCACAATAAAGTTCGTGAATGACTACGCTGCGCGATCGCCCCGCTACCCGAAATTCACCCATGCGCCGGGTAATGAACCTGTCACCCAGCTGCACCCGCACGGCATCCGAAAGAAGCACTTGCGTCCGGAGATATTTGTTTAGCGATTCCAGCCGCGACGCCAAATTCACCGCGTCCCCAGTCATCGTATAATCGAAGCGGTAAGCTGAACCGAGATTTCCCGCAAGAACTTGCCCGCTATGAATCCCGACCCGGGTGCGCAACTTAATTCCTCGAACCTCAAGTTCAGTCAGACTTCGCAATCTACATGCGGTTTCAGCTGCGCGAAGTGCGTGGGCTGGCTCTTCCAGCGGTGCTCCCCACGCCGCAAATACGGCGTCGCCAACGTATTTGATGATTGTACCTTTGTTTTCAAGAATGCATTGAGTGGTCTGGCTGAAGTAGTCAGTGAGAATCTTCGAAACTTCCGTCGGGTCGAGATTCTCCGAAAGAGTAGTGAAGTTTTCCAAGTCGGTAAAAGTAATTGTAACGTCAACTAGTTTGCCGCCGAGACTTAAATCGAAATCAGAGTTCGCGATCCGGTCAGCCATTTGGGGAGACAAATAGTAGCCAAAGGCCCGCCGTAACTGCTTACGCCGTCGCGCTTCCAGAAGATACTGGGAACCGACCGACCAGACCAGGCCGCAAGGGACCTCGACTGCTGCCGGCACGAGCCAATCAAACCAAAGTCTCTGCGTCCAAACGATGCTGCATACGATCGCAGTGAGCGCTGCGGCTGTTAAAATCGCTAAGGTCAGAGCTAGAATCGGACGAAACACCGCAAACAAACTACCTGCAATCAAACCCACCAGGATTATGATTCCGATCTCAGCCCAAGGTTCTATCCGGGAAAGCCACTCACGGTGAAGGAGATTGAGAAGGATGGTCGCCTGGATTTCCAGGCCCGGCGAGAACTCGTGAGTCGCGCGTGAATAGGGAGTAGCAAATTCATCCCTGCGCGACCCGCGGTAGCCAACCGCTGAACGGCCGCCTATCAGCACGATGCGGTTCTTGAAAAAATTTGGCGGAACACCGGCTGGTTCCACCGCGCGGGCGAAGCTAACGGAAGCGAAGGTCCCTGAAGGACCGTAGTAGTTCACCCAGCGAGGCTTTTTGCTAACGTCATCGATTACCCGATTTCCAAGTAGCTCTACTGCGCGCCGGGGGGCTGTGGGCATATCCGGCGTCCCCAGGTAAAGCTCGCGCACGCCGTAGTCTGGATCGAGCGGACGAAAGACCAGTAGACCCCATCCAGCTGCTGCCTTACGCAATAGCTTGGTCGGAGCCTCGATCCGCTCCTGCCGTATTCCTTCCTGATCGCTGACATCCAACGCCGCTCCCAGAACTACCCTGCCGTGTTGTTTGATCGCGTCGGCGAATTCAGTGTCCGCGTTTGGTTCATTTGAGGGCTCGTCGAAAACGATGTCGAACAAAACCAGTCGCGCCTTTTCCTCAGTCAGGCGATTAAGAAGCTTGCTATGCCAAGTTCGGCTCCATTTGTCTGCGAATGGTTGTCCAAACTCCTTGGCCGACTGATCGTCGAGGTAAACAAGGACTACTTCCGGCGTATCAATTGTTCCACGCCAGAGGAATGGCAAATCGTAACTCAGTCGCTGCAGCGGATCAGCAAAGGAATAAAGGTAGCAAAGAAGGCCAATTAAGGTTGCCAAAACCCCGCCAGCCGCAATCACCATAGCGCGGAGAATGTACCTGGCTCGACCCGGATGTTTCAAAAGTTGAAGCGCACGCGCACCAGCAGCGTCCTCTGTCGAGGAAACTCATTATAATAATTGAGAGGGTTCAACTTATAGTCGTCATCGGTAATATTAAGAAAACCGAGAGTCACATCTCCGTAATTACGCCGAAAACGATAGCCCGCATACAGGTTCAGCTGAATAAGTTCATCACCGGGAATGTCTGGTCGGTATCCGATGTTGCTTTGGCGTGCCCAGTAAGTCTCCCCTCGAAGAAAAAGACCGCTCGGATGATTGTAGAGTGCGAACAATTCTCCCTCATGCAAAGTTGCCTTTTGGTGAGCGGCCAAATTGAGATTCGCGAAAGTGTTCTCGAGATTGGAATATGAAACTGAGTAACTTGCGCCGAATGACCAGTCATCGCCGATTAGCTGATTCACAGTTGCTTTCACATTTTCCTCTTCGTATCGGAGTTGCTGTGAAGTCGATGCTGAGGTTATTGGCGGAATAATAGCACCAGCATTGTTTAATCTGGCGTCAAACACCCCGACATCGGTGTCGACCTTGGACTTCAGAACGGTGCCAGTGATGCCGAGATAGGTCCTGGTGTTGAGCCTGTTTTCGATAAGTATCCCAGCGTTCTCATAACGCGGGGCGGCGACTGCGCCCACTACTGACTCAGAAATGATGCTGCGAAATACCTGATTAAATCCGGCCACCTCCGTCGGCTCAAGCTGAACACTTTCATCAAAGCTGACCCCACCCAACGCCCGGGTATAGGCCGCTCGCACGATCAGATTACCGAATGGATTCCAAATCAGACCCGCCTTGGGCGAGACCTGACTGCGAGAGCTGCTACCCCTGACGATTGGCGGGTTTCGATGATCTGTTGGATAGGTGACATCGTCGTAACTGAAGCCGCCGGTAATCGACAGCCTCGAGAACGGTCGCCACGTGTCATAGATGTAGCCGCTCGCACGGCTAAAGTCATTGTTGAAGTCGTGCATCACCGCCGTGGGCGCGAACCCGTTCGGCGGAATAAAGGACGGAAAATTATCGAACTGGTCGCTGGTGTGAAATTCGCCGGATTGGAAACGGCAGCCAGCGACCAGCGTATTGCCGGGCTGTTCCCAGATTTGATTGAGCTCGCCGGTATAGGTGGTGAATGCGTTGTGGTAATGCAGATCCATCGGAAGTGGCGTAACGAAATGCAGCGAGCCGTCCGGATTTCTGCCAACAATCAGTCCCAGGCTAATATTGGGGAGTGGTCGCACTCCGTTCCCCAGAAACTCTGAGATATCCCGTAGCCGGTTCAGGTTGGTATCGAATGTCTCGTCTTCCAGCCGGCCGACCAAGACCAGAGTATGCCAACCCGGAGCCCATTCGTGATGATAACCGAGGAGTAGAATCGCCGGTTGTTGCAGGTCTCGAAAATGAAATCCAGGCTGAAACCGATCCTGACTATAATACTGCAAGACATCGCCGGTCCGAACATCTTGATACTTGGTTTGAAGGAAGAAGCTATCCTGCGGAGTAACTTGAAGTTTGATTTGCCCGTATGACTCTGAGCGAGTGATCTCATTGTTTGGGCGGAGCCCGTTGTCGTAGAAAAACTCGGTATCGAGCGAATAGCTGAAGTTACCGTAGATCCCAAACTGGGAAGCGGTTTCGCGAATTGCGCCACTGCTCAGATAAGTCGAGGTGGAGCTTATACCCAAACGATCAGCTTCAAATAGCTTCGAATACTCCTGCTCGGAAACGTATTGAGAAAGCGGCCCTCCTCCAACCGGGGCAAGCAGGTTTGACAGCAAAAGCTCGTTAAACCAGGGCGTTTCATACCGCAGATTGATTCTGTTCGGGTCACGCAGTGCGTTATAGCTATTGGCCAGGAAAAGATGTGATGAGGCATTGCTGTAATCATAATCAACGCCACGGGCCGCTTCCCGTACACTAACGTCCACCATTCCGTCGTCCTGATAGATGGCGGCCAGATTGGCGCTGCGCACGGCCCGATCCTGGTCGAGCAGAAATTCCGATCGATAAACGCGGCGATTGTCATTCAGTTCGACTGATTTCTCCAGATCATCGACCGCTTCATTCAGACGGTTCTCCTGCTTCTTTTCGATAGCGGAATAAATCCATGGAGTAGGGTCCTTAGGATCCAACCGCTTGGCACGATCGAGCTCCAGATTTGCTTTGCCTTCGCTGCCAACATTGCTAAAGGCTTTGCCGAGGTAGCTGTGAAAAATCGACCGGTTTGGCTCAAGGGCGGCCGCGGTCTGGAGATCCCGCCGGCCCAAGTCGCCTTTGCCCTGCCTGATGAAGCATAATCCGCGACCCAGCCACGCATCACCCAGAGCACCGTCAATCGCCATCGCTTGCTCAAAGGATCCCTTCGCGGAACGAACATCATTTTGTGCGCTAAAAAGAAATCCGAGCAGTGCATGCGCGGCGGGATTGCGCGGAGAGAGATGAAGTCCTTGTTCCACGAGCTTCTTCGCTTGCGGAATCTTCCCAAAACTGAATTCCAATTCCGCCCGCCGGGTCCAGGCGAAACCAAATGATGGGTCCGACGAGGTTGCTTGTTCGGCCGCCTGCAATGCGCCTTTCAGATCGCCCACTGACTGCCGATAATAAGATTCCGCCAACCAATCGGTAGCACTTCGCGATAGCGATGTCCCAGGTCGATTCTTCAATGTGACCGCCGCAATCAAAATCCGAAGCGCATCGCCGCCGTTTCCTGGAGGCACACTTCGCAAAAGTAGTTCCGCTTTTTGCACCTGCCCGACACTTAGCAACAGAGTTGCGCGATAAACGTTCGCTGCTGGCGAAACCGGAACATATCCGCGCGGAAACTTTTCCAGCGCAACCAAAAGGTCTCCCTCATCGTAGGCGCGCAACGAGGCAGCGAGAGTTTCTCGCTCGGAAGCTGGCATCCTGATTTCATTCAAATCCAGGACACCTGGGTAATACAGACACCACTGCACGGTATTGATCGCTTCTATCACCGCAGTTTTAGTGGGTCTCTGTCCGGGAATTACGTCGCCGCGCTCACCACTGCGAACCAAAATCGTTCCCTGAGCGTTGGACAGCTGTAGTTCGCCATCCAGCATCGTGACGGAAGTTCTCCCATCAGACGCCACCGTTACGGTGAACTCGGTCCCGCGGATTGCACCGTTGGCGGCAGGTGTTCGAATATTAACTTCACGAGCCGCTTCCCGGCTAAAAAAGTAAGTCGAACCTTGATGGAGATCGAGAGTCGGTTTCGCCTCTGAGTTACGCGGCGGCAAAATCTCGAGATTCGTCAACTCATCGACGCGCAAGACGCTGAGATCGCTTAAGCGAAGGGTAGCGCGACTATCCTCGCCCGTTCGAAGTCTGTCGTGAAGAGCGAGCAATTGACCTACTACGGCCGCTTGCCATTGCCTGCTAGCGGCCGAAATATCTACAATATTTTCCTTGGTCAATAATTCTGCATTCGTGCCTGAAGGTTTTGGCGCAGCTTGTGCGACCAAACTGACAACAGCCAGCAGAAGGATTCCACAAAGCAGCCTAGCACTGGAGAAGGAGACGCCGCCCACGGATTTATTTAAGCGCAGGAATTGCGCCATGATCAGGCTGGCAATTAATGCAACGCGTAGACTTCGACCAAAGCGACCCCGGTCGATCCTCCATTCCCGCGCACAATCGCGGTATAGTTCCCCGGCGTAAGAGAGGCAATAATTGCCGATTCGGTATCATGTGGAGGCGCCATCCCGGTAGCCGCAATCTGCGACTGTTGTGTATCCTTCCAATTATTATTGGAAGCGATGATGCTACCGGCGCCGTTGTGGATTTCGAGGGTGGGATCAGCCAGTGCGCCAGGCACGCCGAACTCGGTCAACGTCGGGCCAAGGGCGCGAACAAGGACGTTGGCCGTGCCTGTCCCCGAAGATCCCACGATAAATCCGCCAATCATAACGTTACTGCCCGTCTGGACCTGACCACGGGTGCTGATATTGACTATCGTTGAACTCGACGATGTCTGGCTAAGGTCGTAAACTTCGATTAGTCCAACGCCAGTTGAGCCGCTGAATCCACGCACAATTGCCGTGTAGTTGCCGGGATTCAGAGTTGCGAGAATCGCAGACTCAAAGTTATTGGGAGGTGCGTAA
This sequence comes from Verrucomicrobiota bacterium, assembly GCA_003219095.1. Lineage (GTDB taxonomy): Bacteria > Verrucomicrobiota > Verrucomicrobiia > Chthoniobacterales > UBA10450 > AV69. The sequence goes on along the minus strand of QHPM01000282.1, from coordinate 4,581 downwards.
CCGGCCGCGACCAAGTCCGTGTGTTGTAAATCTCCCCAGTTATCGTCGGTCGTTATGACGTTGCCACTACCGTCGTGTAACTCGATCGTGGGGTTGGCCAAAACACTTGGCACACCAAAGTTGGCCAGGGTCGGGCCCAACGCGCGAATCACCACTTTTTTCGGCTCCATCCCACTAACGATAAAGCCGCCGATCATGACATTGGCGCCGGTTTGGACTTGCATTCGTGTCGAAATATTGGCCAACGGGTTTGGTGCCGGTTGCACGAAGTTCAGCGGTTGAGTCGCTGTTCCTTGCGAGTTGCTCGCCACCAGCTGCACCGCGCCGACCACCGGCGTGTCCGAAAGCGCCTTAAACAATGGCGTGAAATCTGGAATCCGTTGCATACGCGCCGTCGGCGTTCCGGAGATGACGCCAGTTGTAGGATCGAGGCCGAGACCAGCGGGCAGCGTCCCGACGATGCTGAAGACCGTATGATCGTTGGGGTCGGTCGTGGCGGGCGCGACAATCGTATAAGTAAAAAATTGTCCCGGAGTAAGGGGAGCTGTGCTCGGACTAACGATCACTGGAATCGCCGGATCTGAGGTAAAAGTTAATTCTAGTGTCTCGAGGGCTGTATTGCTGCCATCAACAATGGCAACGAATACCTCGAAACTACCGTCGCTGGTCGGAATACCGGAAATAAGGCCGCTCACATTATCAATTGCCAGCCCCGGTGGTAGTCCACTGGCACTTGCCCTCGCCGCTGACGTAAGTCCACTCGCCAGCACCTGAAAACTGAAAAAGCTACCGGTTCTTCCTGTGGCGCTTGTCGCACTAGTGATAATCGGCCCTGCCGCCGGCGCCGGATCGATAGTTATATTTAAAGTATCCGAGCCAATTGTAGCGCCGGTAGCAGAAATTGTAACTGGACTTGAGCCAGCCTGTGTCGGAACCCCACCGATTACTCCGCTAGCAGTGTCAATAGTTAGTCCAGGAGGCAGATTGGTCGCGTCGTAACTCGTCGGCGAATTGTTAGCAACAATCTGATAAACAAATTGCTGTCCGACAACACCGCCTGCCTCCAGTGGACTGGTGATAATCGGATTAGTCGATGCCGCTACCGGAATACCCCACTCGAGTTGAATGTTCCCTGTAACGCCGCCTGCTCCATCTACAGCGATATGGTAAACGGTGCCTTTGACAGCGGCGAACTGCACTTGGCTGGTACCGTCACTTGTGTTCGGATCGTCATTGTTACTGACTACCTTGGAAATCGAACCGACGCTATTCCCGGTGTAGACGGCGAGCAAAGTATCAAAGTTACTTCCATGAGTATCAAAGAAGAATGTTCTGTCGGCGGGCGCGGCCCAAACATACCAGACTGAGGCGCCGCCAAGATCGCCGGCGTGGTTCGGTTCGCCGGTTTCCTTTGTGGCGGTAGCGGTGCCGTTAATGTTCGCGCCCTGAATCGTGCCACCGATTCCGCTGATCGCTTGTCCATTGGCGAAATTATCGTTCGCGGGGGGCGTGGGCGGAGTTGGCACAGGTTGAACATTCAATTCGAGGGCACGTGTGCTACTCGTTCCTTCATTATTAGTGGCCGTAAGTAGCACATGATAAGACCCAACAAACTGCGCCAGCCCACTTCCCGAAATTACCCCTGTCGAGGAGTTGATGGTAAAGCCCGAGGGCAACCCGCTCGCGCTGTAACTGATCGGCTGGCCACTGGCGACCAGATTGTAACTGAAACTTTGCCCGACCGTCGCATCGGCCACAGTTGGACTACCGACGATCGGTATGCCACCAAAGCTTTTAATGTGGATGAACGACGGAGAAATTGTCTGGTTAGGCGAAGTATATGGCCCGCTTAGTAGAAATGAGCCGTCGGGTTGCCGGGCAAGGAGTGCGTTACTAGGATCGAATACGTTTCTTGTAACTGGAATACTAAAGCCGGTATCGACAGATCCATTAGCATTGAGACTCGCGATCCCGGCCGCGGCAAATCCGTTGAATGCCTCAAAGGTACCGGTAATCAGAAACTTGCCGTCGTTTTCGATCTCAATGTTGTCAATCGAAGGGCGGAACGTGCTGGTCTCGGTCGTTTGCGTCCACTGAGCGCCCGCGCCGGCTTGAAAAGTGGAATCCACCGTCCCATCCGAATTAAGCCGGACAATTCCTTTAGCCGTGCTTGATCCGTAGCTCGCAAAATTGCCAACGACTATAACCTGACCATTGGCGAGTAGCTGCGCACCGGCAAAGCCCGGGTCAGAAGTTAGTTCGGTGATTTGCGAGGAGATTTGGGTCACAGGGTCGAAAACGAAGGGATTGCTGGTGTGAATATTCGTAGCCGCCGTGGCGCCGCCCTGGAATGTTGGATCAAGCGAACCGTTACCGAGCAAGCGAACCAGGTGAAACGTGCTATCCGCCCCTAAGTAGCCTAGTAAAACGCGGCCATCATCGTAGGTCGCCAGTAGCTTGACTGTGGTTGCGATTGCGGTAACAACGCTGGTGGATGGATTCCGCAGCACCATGTCGTTTGTGATCTGCGCGTCCACCGCGTAACTGGTATCGAAGGTCGAATCGGGGAAGAAACGTTCGAGCAATTTTCCATCAAGTATCGCCTGAGCGCCAGAAGCAGCGGCGACTAACTTGCCATCGCTTTGCAGCAAAGCTCTGGACACGTCGGGAGTGTCGACATTCTGATTATTATTGTGTCCAAACTCTGTGTCCAATGTCCCATCAGGAAAAACGCGGACAACCTTGCTCTTGCTACCATCTTGACTAAGGCCCTGCACAACGACACTGCCGTCGGAAAGAACGGCAAACGCTGTCGCGTAGGAAATACGACTCTGCGCAGCCAGCGGATCAAATGTCGCATCGAGCGTCCCATTTGCGAGCAGACGTCCGAAATTGTGCGGAATCGCTGGTTCGTTTGGGAGGAGAGAAAAGCCCACCGCGTTAAAACCCACCAGAGTAGCTCCGTCCGGTTGGCGGGAGAAGCTTATCGGGGAAATATTATAGCCGGTCTTGTGCGTTTCCTGAAAGCTGGTATCGAGCGTGCCGTCTGAATTGACCCGGCCTACTCCAAACCGGAGGCCATTGGCGGGACCGGTTGCATCATCGATGTCAGTAAAAGCCCCGCCAAAAAGAACTTTGCCATCACTTTGTAAATTAAGAGTGAAAGCCTCTGGAAGAGAGTTCGGATCCAGCCCGCGCTCGATCAAGAAGATCGGCTGGCGGAATGTGCCGTCGAGAGTGCCATCCGTGTTGAATCGGAAGACCGAGGTATCGATCATTATGACCTTGTCGTCCGATTGAATCAGCACATCGCGCATTCTAATAAAGCCGATGCCATTCACCGTGAGGTCGGTGAAGCAACCATAGGTCTGATCGACGGTACCGTCGGCGCCGTTCAGTCGTATGTTCGGCAGCTGATTGTATGGCAATCCGGTTGGATTAGCGGTGAAGTTAGCCGGAACCGTGAACTTGCCTCCGACGACAACCTTGCCGTCACTCTGGACTACGGCGCCGCGAATCGGCCCGGTCCCGGTTCTGGTGAAACCTGAAGGATTAAAAGTAGTATCCAGCGTGCCATCTGCATTCAAGCGTGCTACTCCGGGACGCGCCACATCATTTACTGCGACGAAGTCTCCCACCATAATAATTTTGCCATCAGATTGAAGCGTTGGCGTTGCCCATAAGCCATTTGCACCACCAGGGAAGGAAGTGTTGTCAAATAGAAGCGTGATAGCGGCGAAATTAGGATCGAGCGTTCCATCTCCATTCAACCTAACGAGCCCTTGCCGACCGAGCCCGCCAAAATTCGTGAAGAACCCGGCCAGCAAAATCTTGCCATCAGGTTGAATAGTAATGGCTCGGAAATTACCGACCAGGTTAGCTGGGGTAACGGGCGCGCTAAAGGTCGAATCGATTGACCCATCGGTATTCAGGCGCAGGATGTACTCATTGCCGGCATCGTTGTAGATATTTTGAAAGGCGGCAACGATTAACCGGCCGTCAGGTAGAGCTGCTGCTGCACCTACTTGGGGAAAATCGCGGGTAAAACTAAATGAAGCATCGAAGCTACCATCGGGGAAAAATCGCATGATTGCGCCGGAACCCGGTTGATCTGTTAACGTCTGAATATTGAAATACTGAACGAACTTGCCACCTGGCAGCAGCAGCGTGCGGCTGCCGGGGTCGGGATAAGCGAAGGAAGGCGGATTGAAGTTATTATCTAATGCGACCGAAGCAGCAGGTGCGTTACTGCTCAAGGCAGCGAGCATCACGAAGACGGAACACCAAAGGATCCAGGGGGATGAACTTTTTTTCATTGTGGAGGGGGATGAGGTAGCGACAGCATCAGCAGTGGTTCGCGCACAGTCCCGAACTGGGAAACTGCGTGCGCGAGCAATTGGAACCACGGCGATGTTTAGCGTCGGGACGAGCTTTTGCGAAAGCCCTTTCAAAGGAGTCGATAGAATGGGACAGTCCCATGACAGATCGACTGCAAGGTGTATTTGATTTTTTCCTAGATAGCCAGAAATAAAGTCGATTATTTTCCGATTCCGCTAATTGCCGTTAGAGAAGGAGCTTAGC
>QHPM01000048.1 GCA_003219095.1 Verrucomicrobiota bacterium | reverse complement strand
TCCGCGCCAAACCCGAGAGTGGCGGCCGGCGCGAAGGTGCAGATCAAATAATTCAGGAAGCGGCGGCTCAGAAGCCGGTTCCTATTAGCGACCTGCAGCTCGACGGATTCTCGCCCTACTGATCTTCCTTGTCGGATGATCTTTGGTAGGGCGACGCTCTGCGGAGCCGCGAGCGCGATCAAGTCAGCAATCCCTCTGGATCCACGGAGCCTCGCATGTTTCGTTGTAGCTGCTGCCGTCACCGGCGGCAAGGAGGCGGACGCGCTCCTTCCTCCGATGGTCGGCGGTCATAGACCGCCGCTACAGGAAATTTTTTTCTTGCGCGGCGCGGCGATTCATGGCAATAAGGATTTTCGTTAAGAGTAAACAAATTTATTTTTAACCGGGCCGACGACGGACAAGAAAATTTAGGAAGGCAGCGAAACGGTGGTGGTCAATTTGACACACTGCCGATTCGGTGTCATTTTTGTCGTCTTCGCAATCGGCTGGAGACATAGGAACCCCAGAAAACTGGCCGCGTTTCCCCTAACGCAGCACAGTTGGCACCGCTAGCAGAGAACTAATTATGTCAGAACGGGCAGAGCGCATTCATTTCGGAAGTATCAAAGAGGGCATTGAGCCGCCAAATCTCATCGAAGTTCAGCTGAACTCGTACGTCGACTTTTTGCAAAAAGACGTGCCGTTAGCCAAACGCAAAAACTATGGCTTGCAGGCCGTGTTCAAAGAGGTTTTCCCGATCCAGAGCTATGACGAAAAGGCTACTCTCGATTTCAGCCATTACGAGATCGGCGAGCCAAAATTGACCGCGTTGGAAGCGCAACGCGAAGGGCAGACTTTCAGCGCGCCGCTGCACGTCACTTTCCAGCTCAAGGAAGAAAAGGGGACCAAGGAAGAGAAAGTCTACATGGGCGAAATCCCGCTCATGACTCCGCAAGGGACGTTTGTGATCAACGGGGCGGAGCGGGTGGTGGTTTCTCAGCTACATCGGTCGCCCGGGATCGCGTTCGAGTCATCGGTGCACCTCAACGGCAAGGTGCTTTACAGTTTTCGCATCATTCCTGACCGCGGTTCCTGGATCGAAGTGCAATTCGATACTGCTGATCTGCTCTATATCTATCTCGATCGCCGGAAACGCCGCCGGAAATTTCTGGCCACAACTTTTCTGCGCGCCCTCGGTTACGGGTCCGACGAGGACGTCATCAAACTTTTTTATAACATCGAGACGCTGAAATTGAGCGAGAAGCTCGATGAAGAAATGCTCGCGACCAAGGTGCTGACCGCGGAAGTGCGCGACGGCGAAATCACGGTCGCGCGCGCGTTTGAGCCGCTCACGCTTGCGACCGTCCGCCAGATCATGGCCCTCGGGACCAAGGAGGCGAAGGTTATCGACATTTCAACGGACGACACGGTAGTGAAGGCGTTGAGAAAAGATCCAGCGCATGATCAGGAGGAAGCGCTCAAGGATATTTACCGCCGCTTGCGCCCGGGCGATCCGCCAACGGTGGCGAACGCGCGCGCGCTTTTGAAACGATTGTTTTTCGATCCAAAGAAATACGACCTTGGACGAGTCGGGCGTTATAAGTTGAATCAAAAGCTCGGCATCGACGTTGATCTGAGCGAGCGCATTTTGACCGACCGCGATTTTATCGCGGCGATTAAATACCTGATCAATCTGCGCCGGGGGGAAGGCACGCTCGACGACATCGATCATCTGGGGAGCCGGCGCGTTCGCACCGTAGGCGAGTTACTGGCCAATCAATGCCGCGTCGGTCTGGCGCGGACGGAGCGCTTGGTGAAGGAGCGCATGACTTTGTTCGACATCAACATCGACGGAATGACTCCGCAAAAGCTGATTAATCCCAAGGCGCTCAGCGCTGTCATCCGCGATTTCTTTGGTCGCTCACAGCTTTCGCAATTCATGGATCAGACGAATCCGCTGGCCGAGCTAACGCATAAACGTCGGCTGTCGGCGCTTGGACCGGGTGGTCTGTCGCGCGATCGTGCCGGATTCGAAGTGCGCGACGTCCATCCCTCGCATTATGGACGGATTTGCCCGATCGAGACCCCGGAGGGGCCGAACATTGGGTTAATCAGCTCCATGTCCACCTTTGCCCGAATCAACGAGTTTGGGTTTATCGAAACGCCTTATCGCAAGGTTCACAACGGTCGTGTTACCGACGAAGTGGATTATCTCACCGGGGATCGCGAGGAGAATTATCTGGTGGCACAGGCGAACGCGCCGGTCGATGGCCGCGGTCATTTCACGGGTGAAAAAGTTTCAGTGCGTTATCGCGGGGACTTTCTCGAAGTCGAACCTTCGAAGGTGCATTACATGGATGTGTCGCCGAAACAGCTGGTTTCGGTGGCGGCGGGATTGATTCCCTTCTTAGAACATGACGACGCCAATCGCGCACTCATGGGCTCCAACATGCAACGCCAAGGCGTGCCGCTGATTGTGAACGAAGCGCCGTTGGTCGGCACTGGGCTCGAGAGCAAGGTCGCGCGCGATTCACACGCCGTCCTGATTGCGACCGAGAGCGGAAAGGTTGCCTCGGTTACGGCCGATCAAATTGTGGTGACTAAAGACGGTCACATGCCGGAAGGGCGCAAGAAATTGAAGACCGATGCGGAGGCGGGCGTTCACGTTTACGAATTGCGCAAGTTCATGCGCTCGAATGCTGGCACCTGCGTGAACCAAAAGCCAATCGTGAAAAAAGGTCAGCACGTGAAGCGCAGCCAGATCATCGCCGATGGACCGAACACCGATCACGGCGAACTGGCGCTCGGCCGCAATGTCCTCGTCGCCTTTATGCCATGGAATGGTTACAACTTTGAAGACGCCATCATGATCTCGGAGAAGGTGGTGAAGGAAGACATCTACACTTCCATTCACATCGATGAGTTCGAGATCGGGGCCCGCGATACCAAACTCGGGCCGGAAGAAATCACGCGCGATATTCCAAATGTCAGCGAAGAAGCGCTGCGCAATCTGGGACCGGACGGCGTCGTGCGCGTCGGCGCAGAAGTGAAACCAGGTGACATTCTCGTCGGCAAAATCACGCCGAAATCCGAAACGGAACTGGCGCCGGAAGAGCGATTGTTGCGCGCCATCTTTGGCGAAAAAGCCGCCGACGTGAAGGACACGTCGCTTACGGTTCCATCCGGCACTTATGGAATCGTGATGGATGTGAAGGTTTCCTCACGCCGCGAAGTTTCGCGCGAGAAATTGACGCCGACGGAGACGAAACGTCAGCTCAAAACGATCACCGAAGATCATCGCAAGAAGAAGGAAGGGTTGACGGAACAGTTAACCGATTCGCTTTCCAATATTTTATTGGGCGAAAAAATTCCGCTCGATGTGGTGAACGCGCAAACCGGCGAAATCATCATCCCGGCGAATCGCAAGATCACCAAGACGCTGCTGCGGAAGCTGGCGAACGTTTACGATCACATCGAGATCGATCCCTCGCCCATCCGGAACAAGATTCGCGAGATCATTGCCTCCTACGAACACAAGTTTGCCGAGCTCGAGCTCGAGCGGGAACGCGCGATGGACCGGGTGGAGAGCGGCGACGATATCGATCCCGGCATCATTAAGCAGGTGAAAGTTTACATCGCGAGTAAGCGCAAGCTTTCGGTTGGCGACAAGATGGCGGGACGCCATGGCAACAAAGGCGTGGTCGCGCGCATCGTGCCGGAAGAAGACATGCCGTTTTTGCCGGATGGAACGCCGGTGGAAATCGTGCTCAACCCATTGGGTGTGCCGAGCCGTATGAATGTCGGTCAGGTGCTCGAAACCCATCTCGGCGTAGCCGCGAAGGCGCTGGGCTTCAGAGTGGCGACGCCGGTCTTTGACGGAATCGCCGAAACCAAAATCCGTGAGTATTTAAAGGAGGCGAAGAAGGTTGAGGGCTTCGGCTGGGTGCACGAAAATGGCAAGGCCCGATTATTCGATGGGCGCACCGGTGACGCTTTCGATCAGGAAGTGGTCGTCGGCTACATTTATATGATGAAGCTCGGTCATCTCGTGGCCGATAAAATTCACGCTCGCGCGGTTGGTCCGTACTCGCTGGTCACGCAACAGCCGCTTGGCGGCAAGGCGCAGTACGGCGGGCAGCGTTTCGGTGAAATGGAAGTATGGGCGCTGGAAGCATACGGAGCTGCTTACACTCTTCAGGAATTGTTGACTGTAAAATCCGATGATGTGCAAGGGCGCACTCGGATTTACGAATCGATCGTGAAAGGTGATAACTCGCTCGAAGCGGGCACGCCGGAATCTTTTAACGTGCTAATCAAGGAAATGCAGAGTCTCGGCCTCGACGTCAAAGTTGGCGGTCAGGCTCCGACCAGTGTTTTCGATGGCGCAGCCTAAATACACTTTTCTAAATAGCGGAACTTAAGACACATCAATGAACGAAGATTCCTGGCGGGAGTTAGTGGGTGAAGAGCGAGCTGTTGGTTTTGATCAGGTCGCGATTGGCGTGGCCTCGAGCGATACCATGCGCTCGTGGAGCAAGGGCGAAGTTAAAAACCCGGAGACGATCAATTACCGGACATTCAAGCCGGAGAAAGGTGGACTTTTCTGCGAACGAATTTTTGGTCCGACCCGCGATTGGGAATGTTCCTGCGGAAAATACAAGCGGATCAAACACAAAGGCGTCATTT